>CATZPU010000098.1 GCA_958422845.1 uncultured Lachnospiraceae bacterium
AAATGCAGGCGGCTTTGACAGAAATGCGCAGAATCCTCTGGAGGCAGATGTGATCATTATTGATGAGATGTCGATGGTCGATATTTATCTCATGCATGCGCTTCTCGATGCAGTGACAGTCGGCACGCGGCTGATCATGGTAGGCGACAGAAATCAGCTTCCGTCCGTAGGGCCGGGAAGTGTGCTCAAAGATATTATTGATTCAGGAAAAATTCCGGTTGTGCGGCTGACGAGGATATTCCGTCAGGCGTCGCAGAGCGATATCGTCGTAAATGCGCACAAGATCAACCGCGGGGAGCAGGTCGTGCTTGATAATAAGAGCAGGGATTTCTTTTTCTTAAAGAGAAAGGATGCAAATGTAATTATCAGCATCGTCATACAGCTTATCCGAGAAAAAATGCCGCGGTACGTCGATGCAAAGCCGTATGATATTCAGGTGCTCACACCGACGAGAAAGGGGCTGATCGGAGTGGAGCGGCTCAATCGGATCTTGCAGGAGTATCTGAATCCGCCTGAGCGCGGCAAGCGGGAACATGAGCAGGGCGGCGTGCTCTATCGTGAGGGCGATAAGGTGATGCAGGTCAAAAATAATTATCAGATCGAGTGGGAGATACGCGGACGCTACGGGATTCCGGTCGACAAGGGTGTGGGCGTTTTCAATGGAGATATGGGCGTGATACGGGAGATCAATCTGCATACGGAGCGCGTAACGGTAGAGTTTGACGAGCAGCGTATGGTGGAGTACCCATACAGTGCGTTAGAGGAACTGGAGCATGCGTATGCGGTGACGATCCACAAATCGCAGGGAAGCGAGTACCCTGCTGTCGTGATCCCGCTTCTTGGCGGACCGCGGATGCTGATGAACCGTAATCTTTTGTACACGGCGGTTACGCGTGCACGCAAATGTGTGACGCTTGTCGGGGACGAGGGGACGTTTGCGCAGATGATCGACAATATCGTAGAGCAGAAGCGGTATACGGCGCTTGCAAAGCGGATACAGGAGCTTTCGCAGCAGGAATAACGGGGAGAGAGCCGGAACATGAATGCAGAAAAAGAAAGCAGGATATTCATATCTGACAGACACACACAAAGAAGCAAACACGAAAAGAACGAATACAGTGAAACAGAAGCTATCCGTCCTGCTCACATGGGCGGCAGAGCTTTTGTATCCGCCGCGCTGCATTCTCTGTGACGATATATTGAGGGAGGCGCAGGAGGGCTGTTGTGCAAAATGTCGTTCGCAGCTTCCGTATATCAGGGGCGCGCGCTGCCAAAAGTGCGGAAAGCCTGTGGAGGATGGGGCGGAATACTGCGGGGACTGCGGACGGTATCAACATTCTTTTGACCGCGGGATCGCTGTGTTTACCTACACGGGACAGATGCGGCAGTCAGTTTACCGCATGAAGTCAGCAAACAGAAGGGATTATATTCCGTTTTATGCACAGGAGATGGCAAAGGCGCTCGAACCATATCTGAAGCGGTGGCAGCCGGAGGTGATACTTCCCGTTCCGATGCATCCGCAAAAGAAGCGTGTGCGCGGCTACGATCAGGCGGAGCTTCTTGCCCGTAAGATCAGCGCGCTGACCGACGTTCCGATGGATGCAGACATGCTTTGCTGTACAAAAAAGACGAGGTCACAGAAGCAGCTCGACCGCCGCGGCCGGATGAACAACCTGAGGGGCGCTTTTGCCCTGAAAAAAGACTTTTGCGGTGTCGGGAGCGTTCTGGTCGTTGACGATATTTATACGACAGGGAGTACGATCGACGAGGTCGGACGCATTTTAAAGGCGGCAGGCGTGCGCCGTGTATTTTTTATTGTTTTATGTATCGGAAAGGGAAAAAGACAGTAGGCACACTACAAAAAGTGTGATATAATAGGAACACTTATAATAAGAAAGAAATACAGGATAGAAGAAACGATGAGCAGAAAGGAGACGCAGTATGAATGCGCTGAAATTGTGGCTGGGCAGCTATGTGAAGCTGTTCATGAACTCGGTTTCCGAGATCACATTTACAAATATTGTGGAAATACTTATTTTGGCGGTCGTTGTCTATAATGTTTTGCTCTGGATCAAAAATACAAAGGCGTGGACGCTTTTAAAGGGAATCGTTGTTTTGGCAGCGTTTGTTTTCGTGGTATACGTGCTGCGGATGGATACGCTGATTTTTATCGTTCAAAGAGGAATAGATATTGCGATCATTGCTGCGCTTGTTATTTTTCAGCCGGAGCTGCGGCGTGCGCTTGAGCAGCTTGGGGAGAAGCAGATCGTATCGTCGCTGATACCGATCATAGATACGGGACGCGAGGTGTCGGAACGGTTCAGCGACAAGACGGTGAATGAAATCGTAAAGGCGTCCGTCGAGATGGGACGTGCAAAGACGGGAGCGCTGATCGTTCTGGAGGGGGATAACCGCCTCGACGAATACGAGAGAACGGGGATCACACTCGACTCCGTAGTGACGAGTCAGCTTTTGATCAATATTTTCGAGCACAATACGCCGCTGCACGACGGGGCGGTGATCGTGCGGGGGAACAGGATCACCTCGGCTACGTGTTATCTCCCGCTTTCTGACAATATGATGCTGAGCAAGGAACTCGGCACCCGTCACAGGGCAGGCGTGGGAATAAGCGAAGTGACCGATTCTCTGACCGTTATTGTTTCAGAGGAGACGGGGGCGATCTCCATAGCGTACAAGGGGCAGCTTCAGCGCAATGTTACTTCAGAGACTTTGAAGGAGCGTCTTATCGTGCTCCAGAATAAATCCGTGAATCCGAAGAAATTCAAATTCTGGAAAGGTTGGAATAAGAATGAAGCATAAATGGACCAGTAATCTCAGCTTGAAATTTCTGTCGCTTTTTGTAGCGTTTCTGATCTGGCTTCTGGTCGCAAATGTAAATAATCCGACGCGCGCGCAGCTTTACCGTGATGTAAAGATCGACATTATAAACGAGGACAGTGTGACGGAAATCGACAAGGTGTTGGACATTGTATCGGAAGATACTGTGACGATCAAGGTGACGGCGCCGAAATATGTGCGTGAGACACTGACGAAGGATTCCTTTACGGTGATCGCAGATATGGAGAATCTGAGCGCAATGAACACAGTGCCGCTGACCGTGACATGCAGCAATCCGTCTGTTTCGTGGGCAAATATGGAGATCGTTCCGTCCACGCTTAAGGTGGAGCTTGAGCAGAAGAAGCAGAGCGAGTTCGCAGTCGGCATTGAATTGGTCGGCGTTCAGGAAGAAGGCTATTCTATTGGAAGGACAGAGATCGTACAGGGCAAGAGCGTGCAGATCGCAGGACCGGAAAGTATTATCAACCGCATCGGACAGGTGACTGCTTCGATCAATATCAGCCAGATCAATTCCGATCAGCGTCTGACAGGCAAGCTCGAGGTTCGGGACAAGAATGGCGATCCCGTATCACTGAACCGTCTCCAGATCATGGATGCGTCGGGCGTACTGATTTCGGACAATAAAGTGATGGTAGACGTATCGCTGTGGGAAGAGCGGAGTATTCCAATCGGAGTAGAGGTGTCGGGAACACCGGCAGACGGATATCGTCTGACAAAGGTGGCGGCGGTGCCTGACAGCGTAAAATTAGCAGGTACGGAGCAGGCGTTTGAAGCGCTTGGCGATACGCTGACGCTTACGGATATGGTTTCGGTAGAAGGCGTATCGGAGAGCTTTACCGAGCCGGTAGACCTGACAGAGACGATAGCTGATCTTCCGGAGCTGAAACTGGTCGAGGAGGCCGATCCGGTGGTCAATGTTTCTGTGCAGGTGGAAAAGACCGGCGATCATACGCTTTCGATCCCTCTCTCAAGTCTTGAGGTGCTGAACCGTCCGGACAGCATGGTGCTTACATTTTCGCCGGCAGATCAGATTCAGGTGACGCTTCATTCGGACGATGAGGGAGCTGCCGTCGGCTTGAGCGACATCAGAGCAAGCATTGATCTTTCTGTATGTGCAAAAGAAGGAACGTATGAGATTCCGGTGGAGATAAAACTGCCGAAGGGGTATACGCTCGTATCGGAAGTGAAGCTCGTGGTGACGTCGGCAAAGCCTGCGATAAAGCTGACAGACAGTGAGAAAAGGTAGTTATAAGGCAGTCATGCAGAAATGCGGTCTGGATAATAACATGCAGAACATAGCGGGAGGGCTGTAAATGCAGGAGAAGAAAGCAGCGGTACAAATACCAAACGGACTGCATCTGCGTCCGGCACAGGAGTTTTGCCAGCTGGCAGGCGCGTACGAGTCACATATCGTATTTGAATGCCGCGGCAGAGAATTTAATGCTAAGAGCCTGCTTGGCGTGCTGAGCGCCTGCGTGCAGTACGGCGATGAGCTCACCTTAAGGTGCAGCGGGCCGGATGAGGTACAGGCAGTAAAAGCGCTTGCAGACTTCCTTACGATGTAGAAAATACTTCAAGTTCCGGTATTATGTATCTTGCATAAATATTTCGCATGGGAAATGAGTACACAAAAAAACTTCCGCAGAACACGCTATAGAGAGCGGTTCTGCGGAAGTTTTTTGTGTTATGTCTTAAGCGTTCGGATCAGTCGGATCGTAGTTCTGATTCAGCGGAATCTTCTGTGCCTGCTCGATTGTGACATATTTCGGAGTCGCAACGGAATCACTGACGATGACTCTCGTGCCGGTCGGAACGTTGTCGTACATCCACTTTGCATGACCTACCGTAAGGCGGATACATCCTGCCGATGCAGGCTGACCAAGCATGTTATATGCAGAAGCATTCAATGAATGATTGTCGTATGGCCGTGAGTTCGGTACGGAGTGGAAGAGGATATCGCTCGTAATATGCGAGCAGTACTGCCCCCATGACGGCCCTATGAGCTCATGCCAGCGAAGCTTATCCATGATACGGAACGTACCCGTCGGTGTGCTGACGCCGTCTCTTGCAGTCGAGCAGACGAAAGCCTTGATCGGGGTATCGCCGCGGTATACGGCAACGAAGCATTTCTTGCGGTTTACCTCTACTCTCCATTCGCCGGTAGGTGTCGTGGAGATGTAGCCCTGTGTGCCGAAGTCGAATACCTTTCCGTCGATCGTGTGGCGTCCCTTGTACATCTTTCCTGTCGTCTTATCGAAGTAGTAATACTTTGCATTTTCGAGGAGCCATCCGGTGCGCATCGCTCCATCATTGTTGAAGTAGTACCAGCTTCCTCCGATCTGTGCCCAGCCTACCTTGGCTGCTCCGTAGGTCGAAGAGGTCTTGATCGGATTTAAGTAGTATTTTTTGCCCCTGTAGGAGAACCAGCCCGTCTTCATGACGCCGTTTTTCTTCTTCATGTAGTATCTGCGTCCGTTGACTGTCTGCCATCCCTTGCGGCGTACGCCGTTCGATAAGGAATAATACGTCTTTCCGTTTACGGTGATGAAGCCGGACTGCA
>CATZPU010000099.1 GCA_958422845.1 uncultured Lachnospiraceae bacterium
AAGAAAAACAAAGGAGGCGTTTGATATGGCATCAACAAACAAAGCAGTACCGGAAGCAAAGGGCGCAATGGACAGATTCAAATTTGAGGTAGCAAGCGAGCTGGGAGTTCCGCTTTCTGACGGATACAACGGAAACCTCACATCAAAGCAGAACGGTTCTGTTGGAGGTTATATGGTGAAAAAGATGATCGAGGCGCAGGAGCGTCAGATGGCAGGCGGTCAGATGGGCACAGCTCAGATGGGTACTCAGCCGACATCTATGATGTAAAAAAGAAAAACAAAAAGCAAACAAAAACCAAACGAGGGGATGCCGTTTTCCGGCATCTCCTTATAAATTGCACTCCGTGGCAGGAGAATATTTGTTCGGTATTGACAGCGGCGCGTGAAAAATTTATAATGATTCAGAATAATTATAAATATAAGGATAAATTATGAGAGTTATAGCAGGAAAAGCACGAAGACTTCCGCTTAAGACGATAGAAGGGCTCGATACGCGCCCGACGACTGACAGGATCAAGGAGACGCTGTTTAATATATTGCAGAATGATATTTACGGCGTACGTTTTCTTGATGTGTTTGCCGGAAGCGGGGGAATCGGAATTGAAGCGCTGAGCCGGGGAGCCGAGCAGGCGGTATTTATCGAGCAGTCGCGTACTGCGGCGCAGTGTATACGGGAAAATCTGAAATTTACACATCTTGACGGGCAGGCTGTGGTGATGCAAAATGACGTATTGGCAGCTTTTTCCAGATTAGAGGGAGAATCTCCTTTTGGGATCATTTATATGGACCCTCCTTACGGAAAAGAGCTGGAGCGGAGCGCGCTTGAGTATATTGCTTCGCGCACGCCGTCTTTTGTGGATGCAGATACCATGATCATTCTGGAAACATCTTTGGGTATGGACATTTCTTACGCCTCGGAGCTTGGTTTTGTGGTACGCCGTATAAAAGAGTATAAGACGAATATGCATATCTTTCTTGGGTTGCAGGATAAGGAGAACATATGAAACGTGCAGTCTATCCGGGAAGTTTTGATCCGGTGACGAAGGGACATCTGGATATTATCGAGAGAGCGGCGGCGATCGTTGATGAGCTGATCGTCGGCGTTCTGAATAATAATGAAAAAACCCCGTTGTTTTCTGTTGAAGAACGTGTTAAGATGTTAAAGGATGTTACGGTACATATTCCGAATGTCAGGATTGAATCATTTTCCGGTTTATCAGTTGAGTTTGTGAAAAAATGCGGCGCAGCTTTTTTGGTGCGCGGCTTGCGCGCGGTTACAGATTTTGAATATGAGCTTCAGATGGCGCAGACAAACCGGAGCATTGACAGGGAAGTGGATACACTGTTTTTTACGACTGAACTTAAATACGCATACATCAGTTCCACGATCGTCAAGGAGGTCGCTTATTACGGCGGAGATATATCCGGTTTCGTTCCGCCGCAGGTCGTACAGCGCGTTTGTGAGAAAATTTCACAGAAAACCAGGGGAAATACAGGCGAGATATAAATAATGAAAGGGTAAGGAGAGAAAATTATGAGCAGCAGGATTGAACAGATCATCGAAGAGATTGAAGAATTTATTGACAGTTGTAAATTTCAGCCGCTTTCTTCTACAAAGATCGTAGTGAATAAAGAAGAACTGGAGGAACTGCTTCGCGAACTGCGGATGAAGACTCCGGATGAGATCAAGCGTTATCAGAAGATCATCAGCAATAAAGATGCGATCCTTGAGGATGCACAGACAAAGGCTGATAATATTATCGCCGAGGCGCAGGCGCAGGCACAGAAGATCGTCAGTGAGAGCGAAGTGATGCAGGTGGCTCTGCAGCAGTCCAACCAGCTCATTGAGCAGACAAACGCACAGGCGCAGGAGATCATGGACAAGGCTACGGAGGATTCTAACAGCATCCGCATGAATGCGATCCGCTATACGGACGAGATGCTTGAGAATCTTGAGAAGATCATGAGCCATACGATCGACGCCGCAGGTACGAAGTACAATAATTTCATCAATTCGATCCAGTCCTGCTACGATATTGTCAGCAAGAACAGATCAGAGCTTTCCCCGCAGGCAGCTCCGTCAAGCTATGCTACGGAACCTTTACAGGAAGAAGCTCCGGAAGAAGAATAAAATAAAACAGGACAGCAAGACCGCAAGCAGGGTAATCATTACCCTGCTTTTTATATAGTATTTTATAAGTCGGGGGGACAGCTTCGCGACGGCGATCGTCTGGATGAGGGCTGACCAGCCGCCGAATGCACACAGAGCACAAAGCGCAGTGTACTTTTGCGGCAGGCTAAGTGCAGAGGAACAGATCAGGCGGATACCGCCTGTCACTTCGATACAGGAGCGCAGGATGAGACTTAATACACCGCTGCTTTTCCAGAAATAGGAAATACCGCTTCCTATCATCGAAAACACCATGATGCAGACGCCAAGCTTTACTATACTGTATACGGAGTCGTTTATCGCATCATCGATCCAAGAGAGACAGTCTGGTGCAGCGGCGGAAGCTGTACAACCGTCGCCGGCTTTGCATTTTATACCGGATCTGTCCGTTATATCATCATGTGAGAGATTTTTCGAAGCAGTCCATACGCCGTAGAGAATCGCCGCTCCCAGTGTGCTGCACAAAAAAAGGACTGAAAGGCTAGGGCGCCCAAGCTGCTGTGCGGCAAGAAATGATGTGAGAAATACGGGACTTACGTTATTTGTAAATCCAAGCAAATGTTTTGCCTCTTCTTCGTTTATTTTTTTCTGGGAAAGGAGGTCTGCCGTGATCTTGGCTCCCATCGGAAAGCCGCAGAAAAAGCCTATGATAACGGCGAAGCATCCGTCTTTTGAACATCTAAAAATACTGCGGATGAATCTCTGAAAAAAGGCAGGGAGCGCGTCCATGGCTCCTGTGCGAAGTGCGGCCGTGCTAAGGAGCATGAACGGAAAAAGCACCGGAAGTACGCTGCGGTACCAGAGAAGGAGCCCGTCGCATGCGCCAAGACGCGCCGGTTCAGGAAACAGGAGAAGGTAGAGAAAAAGCAGGAAGAAAAGGATAAATTTCCATTGTTTTTTATATTTTTTCATCGCAGCTCTCCGCGTGTGGCTTCTTTGCAGTGTATGTCTTTAGAAAAGCCATTATGCGCAAAGTCTATTTATGAGGCGAAACGGATATATATTGTTAAGGCTTCTTTGCGGGGATGAAATATGAGACAGAGATTTTGGCAGACATGTCTGCTTGTTTTTTGTCTGTTTATGGTCGTATCAAGGTTTTCTCTTACGGTGTGTTACCGCGCTGCGGCTTTGCGCCTTTTGTATTTAAAGCCGTGGGGAGAGGATTTTCGGGCGCAGCGCTTATCAGACCGTTCGCTTACGCATCTGATACGGCTTCAGGACATGACGGATATGGAACTAAGCGACCTGCTGACCGTGGCAGCAGCCGTAGGAAGGGACGGCGCTGTGCCGGATATGGGACGGTATGGACCGCAGGATCTTTTGAAGTGGAAGCGTATTCTTCAGTCGGACGGAAGGGAAAATTATGAGCGTATCCGTGCAGCGTACTCCGCCGTTTGGGACGATATAAAATGCTTTCCGGTGACTGCCAAAGGCATATCCTTTGAGAACAGCTGGATGTTTGAACGAAATTACGGTGGCAGACGCGGTCATGAGGGGACGGATCTGATGCCGCCGGAGCAGCTTTCCGGTCATTACCGTATCGTCAGCATGACGGACGGCGTCGTGGAAAAGATCGGATGGCTTCCCAAGGGCGGATGGCGTATCGGGATACGCAGTCCTTCGGGAGGATATTTTTATTACGCTCATCTTGATTCGTACAGTCAGAATTTTCAGATCGGAGAGTATGTGACAGCCGGAACACAGCTTGGAAAGATGGGAGATACGGGGTACGGACCGGTCGGTACGCGCGGAAAGTTTGACGTTCATCTGCATCTCGGTATTTATATCCGAACGGAAAACGCCGAAGAAGTGAGTGTGAATCCATACTGGCCTCTTAAGTATATCGCGTCCTTAGCCGACAGCCTTTGACAAAAGCTCCCGATTTGTGACAAAACGTTTCATTGAAAGTTCTACAGGGATATGTTAGAATATAGAAATGCAAATTGCGGGAGGTTATTATGGAAATACAGTTATGGCGTGAGATATTGACACCATATGATCTGGCAGTCAGGGAGCTGATCGTGAAGTTCGAGCATCTGATCTACGAGCACAGGAGTCAGGGGCTTTATTCTCCAATCGAGCAGGTGTCCGGACGGGTAAAGACGGTTGCCAGTATTTTGGATAAGGTTCAAAAGAAAAATATATCGGTTGACGAGATAGAGGAGCATTTTGTCGATATAGCGGGAATCAGGATCATCTGCCAGTTTGTCGAGGATATCCGCAAGGTGGTTGAGATCATCCGAAACCGCACAGACATGGAGATCATAAGCGAGCGTGATTATATCAACCACATGAAGGACAGCGGCTACCGCAGCTATCACATTATCGTGAATTATGAGGTGCAGGGACTGCACGGCAGCCGTAAGATAAAGGTGGAGATACAGATACGTACTCTGGCAATGAATTTCTGGTCAACGATCGAGCATTCGCTCCAGTATAAGTACAAAAAGAACATACCGGAGCATATCAGAGAGAAGCTGATGAATGCCGCCAATGCGATCATCGTGCTGGACAATGAGATGTCTTACGTGCGCAGTGAGATCATGGATGTACAGAATTCTTTCCAGATCCATGCAAGGATCGTTTCGGATATTTTGAATAATATCCAGAATCTGTACGGTACGGCGAATGAGAGAGAAGTCCTGAAGATTCAGGATGAATTTTACCGGATATATGAGTTGGACGACATAGATCAGCTGCAGCGCTTTAGCAGAGAGCTTGACAATATCGCAGAGGGCTATCGCGTGCAGTCAGTCAATATGGAGGAGCTTTGAGTGGAACAAAAGAACAGAATGCGTTTAGATAAATTTCTTGCTGCCTGCGGGATCGGAACAAGGAGCGAGGTAAAGCGGATCTTAAAAAGCGGCGCAGTCACGGTGAATGGCGCTGTAGTGAAGCGGCCTGAGACGAAGGTCGATACCTCGTGTGATGAAGTGTCGTATCAGGGAAAACGGCTCTCGTACGATCCGTTTGCGGCTCTGATGTTTTACAAGCCGGCAGGCTGTGTGACAGCGACGCAGGATTCCTTACATAAGACTGTCATGGATTATATCACGCACGAGCGAAAGGACGAGCTTTTTCCGGTCGGGAGGCTTGATCTTGACACGGAAGGACTTTTGCTTCTGATAAACGACGGTGATCTGGCGCACCGGCTGCTGTCTCCGAAGCATCACGCAGAGAAAACGTATTTTGTGCGTGTCAGAGGGCATCTTTCGGATGAGGATATGAAAGCATTTGAAAAAGGCGTTG
>CATZPU010000100.1 GCA_958422845.1 uncultured Lachnospiraceae bacterium
ATCACGTACAGCACTGCGACCGTCATGGCGATCGACGCGGCAAGCTCCGTCGGTACATGGTCGATCACCGTCTGGTGCGGCGTGCATCTGCCTTCTTCCCAGCCCGCTCCCATCATGAGCAGCACAAATCCGCCGAGCATCAGCGCCGCGCAGATCACCGCTGCGATCAGGCTGCCCCATACGACGCCCTCACGCTTGGAAAAGGCTTCCGCGTACTCGCGCAGCTCATCATTGACCGGATAATCCATATCCACCGCGACGTACACCTTCTCATTTGCATTCAGAAAACGTGTTTTCATAAACCATTTGGCAGCCGCATCGTTCATCGCTTTCGCCGGTCCTGCAACCATGATGTCAAAGCTTCTCTCACCCTCAAAAAGCGTCGTATAGGCTTTGTCTCCCTGAATGCTCTCTACCGCCGAATCATAGTCGTCTGCTCCCGTATTCGTAAAGATCTCTCCCGTCGTCATATTCTCGATGCAGTATTTCAGGTTGGATGGAGCCTCCTGCGACCATCGTTTCGTCTGAACAGACGTATACTCCGTATACCTCCTGTAGATGTCGCTGCTCACCTCATCCAGTCTTAAATACGCCGCAAAAATAAAATTCGATGAGTCAAGATACCACTTTGAGCACTCAGAAAGCGTGATTCCGGTCGCCGGAAGGATCGTCTCAAGCGACTCCGACTGCGTTCTGAGCAGATCGCCGGCTGCCTGCCTGTTATTGTTCGTCTTTTGGAGAGCCTGTATGAGCGCATTGTGCAGACGCGCCTGATCCCCGCTGTCGACAAATTCCAGAAGATCAGAAAGCAGATACGTCATATTCATATCGCTGACGTAGCTGCCTGTCGTCTCATAGGACTGTATATCGATCTGCTGACTGCCGTCAAACTCCCCGTTCACCTCAAACAGATCGTCGTTTTGCTTTCCCTTTATCTTATTGTCAATGATCGTATCCATCTGGTCGAAAAACAGATCGGTCGCTTCGTACTCCCGCGCCAATTCCCGAAAGCTGTAATTTCCCTCCATCCAGAAGCCGATGTTCAGCAGGCTGTACGCCATGATCCCTGCCAGTATCGTCTGGAGCACGATCATAATTACTTTTATCCGCTTATTATAAATCAGCTTTCCCACTTACATTCCCCTCTCACACCGTGCCATTTTGGCTTTTTGCGCCTGCTGATCCCGTGCGTCTACAGCTTCTCCACCTTGTATCCGATCCCCCAGATCACCTTCAGATACTTCGGATTCTTCGGATCTATCTCGATCTTCTCACGGATATGCCGGATATGTACCGTCACCGTATTGTCCGCGCCGAACGCCTCTTCTTTCCATATCTGCTCGTAGATCTGATCGATAGAAAATACCTTTCCCTTATTCTTTACGAGGAATAAAAGAATATTGTACTCGATCCTTGTCAGCTTCACGATCTCGCCATCCACCGTTACCTCTTTCCGGTCGTCATTGATCACAAGGCCTCCTGTAGAGTATATCTGCTCAGACGGCGCGGTCTCTGCCGCCGTCCCGAAATTCGTATAGCGTCTGATCTGCGACTTCACGCGCGCGATCAGCTCCAGCGGATTGAACGGCTTTGCGACGTAATCGTCCGCGCCGAGATTCAGCCCCAGTATCTTATCCGTATCCTGTGTCTTCGCAGAGAGCACGATGATCGGGATGCTGCTGTCCTCGCGTATCTTCATGATCGCATGTATCCCGTCCATCTTCGGCATCATCAGATCGAGCACCAGAAGATGCACTTCCTCTCGCTGTAAAATCTCAAGCGCCTCCTCGCCGTCGTATGCCTTGAGCACCCGAAAGCCCTCCTGCGCAAGATAGATCTCTATCGCATCCACAATTTCTTTTTCATCATCACATACCAGTATCGTATACATTTCCTTCTCCTTTCCCCATCGGGGGTGCATCCGGCTGCACCCCTTATTTCCCAATGCGCTTCGCCGCAAGAGCAGCCCCTGCAATCGTTTGACAAAAGCCTCTGCCTGATGCACGGTATCACTACTGTCCATTTTAGCAGAGGCTTTTTAAATTCCTGTCAAAATTTTATTAAGACTTTCTTATTTTGCCTGAATCACGTGCATCATATTCGTCATCGCGCCCTTGCCTTTTACCATGTTCGTCGCCGGATCGCCTGCCGTAAATACGACCATATCTCCCGGCTCTACGAAGCCTTCGCGCATCACAACGTACATCGCATGGGAAATGATATGATCTGTCGTATCCTCCGTATAACCCATCACCGGCGTCACACCCCAGTAGAGCTGCATCTTGCGCTGCGCCCATTCGTTCGGAGTCACTGCATATACCGGAATCTTGGAGCGGAAATTCGACATCGTGCGCGCGGTCTGCCCCGACATCGTCGGCGTAACGATACATTTTGCCTGCACGTTTGTCGCAGTGCGCACAGCGGCTACGCCTACTGCTGTCGACACATTCGCTTCCCCGCGGACTGCGCGGAATACAGGAAGCGTTTCGTAGTCAAGGTACTGCTCCGTCGACTCTGCGATCTGAGCCATCATCTTAAGCGCTTCGACCGGATACTGTCCGGCAGCCGTCTCGCCCGAGAGCATGATCGCATCGGCTCCCTCGCGGATCGCATTCGCTACGTCAGTGACCTCGGCTCTTGTCGGACGCGGATTGCGGATCATGGAATCAAGCATCTGTGTCGCGATAATGACCGGCTTATACTGGCTGTTGCATTTATCAACGATCATTTTCTGGACATGCGGCACCTCATACGCCGGAATCTCCACGCCGAGATCACCTCTCGCTACCATAACGCCGTCCGCCGCATGAATGATGCGGTCGATATTGCGAAGTCCCTCGTTGTTCTCGATCTTCGCGATCACGTCGACATGCTCCGCGCCGTGCTCCTTTAAAAGTTCCTTGATCTCTTTGATCGCATTTGCATCCTGTACAAAGGACGCCGCAATAAAGTCGATGCCCTGTGAGATACCGAAGATAATATCCTCTTTGTCCTTCTGTGTGATCGCCGGAAGGCTGACGCTCACATCCGGAACATTGATCCCCTTTTTCTGTCCGAGCTCGCCGCCGTTTTTGACCGTGCAGACAATATCCTTGCCGCGTATCTCTTTGACCGCAAGCCCGATCAGTCCGTCGTCGATCAGGATCGTCGCTCCCGGCTTTACGTCTTTGTAGAGCTTCGGATACGTCAGGCTTACTTTCTTTTCATTTCCCAGAATATCTTCGCCCGTCAGGATAAACTCGTCGCCCTCATTCAGTCTGACTTTTCCGTCGTTTTCGAGACGTCCTGTACGAATCTCCGGCCCCTTTGTGTCAAGCAGGATAGCGATCGGTTTTTTGACCTCCTCGCGCACGCTTTTGAGCAGATCCATCCTGCCCTTTTGCTCCTCGTAATCTCCGTGTGAAAAATTAAAACGCGCAATGTCCATTCCGTTTTCTGCAAGCGCTTTCAGCGTGTCTCTGTTATTCGTATTTGGTCCCATTGTACAGATAATTTTTGTTCTTTTCATAAATCTCCTCCGAATCTGCATAAATGCTCTTTTCTTATTTTTCCTCTAATTCAAACTGGTCGCCCGACATCCGCAGTACGTCGCGTATCTCCTCAAGCGGCATTTCCAGATATGCCGACAGCTCCTCAGCCGAAACCTTATGTCCGAGATCGCGTTCCAGATTGTCAGCCGCTTCTTTCAAATGGTTCACGCGGCTTACGATACCCTCGTCCATCTGCTTGCTTTCGCGGCTCATCTCGATCGCCTGCTCCATTGCCTGATTGATGCTGTTGATCAGATGTGCGCGCCCCGCCGCGGGATTATCGAATTTTGCAAGCTTATTCATCGCCATCAAAAGCCCAAGATTGCCTTCCTGTATCAGGTCCTCTGCCGGAATCTCTGTTCCGCTGTACTCTCCTGCCATCTCACAGATGAGAGGCAGATAACTCTCTATCAGCGCGCTCTTCGCCTTCTCATCTCCAAGCATCGCCTGACGAATGAGCTCATGCTCATTCTCGATCGCTTCGCCTGAAAGCTCCGACAGCTCTTCGAGATACAACGACAGGCTTCTCTTTGGTTCTTCCAAAAGGGCTTCCTGCGCTTCCTCCTTTGACTCTACGACACGTATCTTCTGGCCGTCAAGGTACTCGTACACCATTTTAAAATGCTCTTCCTCCAGAGGAAGTCCGGCAAGAAGGTTTCTGACCTCGTCCTTTGTGATGATATTGCCCGCCGCATCCGCAGCCTTCTTTATCTCTGTCAGCATTTCCCGAAATATGATCTTATTTTCCATAGTCTCTCCTATCCTCCGGTCATACGGCTTCGCTTTATTCCCGAAGCACCTCCATCGTCTTTTCCAAAACGAGATCGCGCGTATCAGGAAGCTCTTCCTCCCCGACTACAGTCCCGCCGTCTTTATCCGTTTCCGTCTCTGTCTGTATGGCGCCTGCTTCCGTCTGTCTTCTTCCTGTATTCTGCCGCTTCGGAAGCTCCGCCTCCTCGATCACAACGTCGGGCGTGATCCCGTTTCCATGAATATCCTGTCCGGCAGGCGTAAAATACTTTTCTGTCGTAAATTTGACCGCCGAACCGTCAGAAAGAAAATACGTATTCTGTACGACGCCCTTTCCGTACGTCTGCGTCCCGACTACAGGGCCGATCCCCAGATCCTGTACGGCTCCTGCAAAGATCTCCGACGCGCTCGCGGAAAATCCGTCTACGAGCACCGCCGTCTCGCAGGAGACGATCTGATCCCCATCTGTATAATATTTTTCCTGTTCCCCGTTTTTATTCTCCGTGTACACGACAAGCTCTTTCGGAAGAATATCGCCCAGCATGGAAAGGACAGAATCGAGGAGCCCGCCAGGATTACCGCGCAGGTCTACGATCAGCTTTTCCATTCCCTGCTCTTTCAAAGCTTCAAGCGCTTCGGAAAACTGCTCTGCTGCCAGCGTCGTAAATTCCGAAACAGAAACGTAGCCGATCCGGTCATCCATCATCTTTTCTTCTACGTAGTCAAGCGCGACCTCGCCGCACTCCAGAGTAAGCGTCAGCGTCTCATCTGTCTCTGCCCGATATACCTCGATCGGAAACGGTCCTTCCTTTTCCTTGATCATTGTCACCGTATCCGTAAGGTTTACGCCGTCAAGAAGCGTCCCTTCGATCGACAGAAGTACATCTCCCTGCATAAGGCCTGCTTTTTCCGAAGGGCTTCCCTTATACACCTCTACGACTACGTGTTCTCCCGTCCGCGCATCGAGCATCAGAGTCGCGCCGATACCGAAATATTCGCCGCGGCTCTCATCGAGCACAGACTGTAACTCCGCTCTGGAATAGTAGCTCGCATACGGATCGTCAAGCCCTGCAGCTGCTCCCTTAAAGAGATAGGAGGACAGCGTATCGCCATCCACTTCTTCCAGATAATTCT
>CATZPU010000101.1 GCA_958422845.1 uncultured Lachnospiraceae bacterium
TGTAATAAGTCCGTTCCTTCTCATAGTTCAAAACGTCCGCATTGCTGATCTGCATCATCTTCTCATAGATGGCAATGATCTCATCAAATGGGAGGAGCTCAAGATTTTCTGTTTGAACCTCTCCGATATCGTATCGGTTAAAAAATTCCACCTTCTCGATCCCATCTTTAGAAACCGTGATGTCAAGACGTTCATACGCCCATGTTTCCATATCGCTGTCCATGCTCTCAAGACTTCCTCCATGGTCATTGGTATACGTGACCGGAATGCCGTCAAGCGTCCGCGTATAATGCAGAATATAACCGGCTCCGCTCTGACGTTCTCTGGCGTATCCGACATCTTCTGTCGATTCCGGCTCTACATTTTCCCAGTATTTTACCGCCATCTCCCAGCCGTTCAGCTCCATATCGGTAAATCCAAGCTGCTCCACTTTTTTCTGAGAAGCAGTCACTGCCTCGTCAAGAGAAATTCCGATCTCCTCCTGCACCTCCTCTTTTGACGGGAGATCCGGGATGCTTCCGTTATTCATCATATCGTATTCAAGCCAGTTTTCTGATCTTGACGCTGCTTCAAGAGTATCCACTTTTTCGATATTCACATCATACGGAAAACTTCCATAGGTGTTCAGTATGTAATGGTAATACGAACCGTCCTCCATGGAAACATATCCATCGAATCTTGTATCATTCCATCCCATTCCCTCATCCCCGTACGGAAGACCAAACTGCGGTTCTACCTTCTGCCAGACGCGCTCCTCGGGTGCATCTGCCAGCGCCGCCTCCTTATCCTCGATTATCTGGTTGATATCGTAAAGATAATTTCCTTCCTCATCGGTTCCCCAGCCGTACGGATCGAGATTTCCCTGCGCCGCATAGCCTTTAAGCTCCTCGATCTGCGCCTGTAGCTCTGACTTTGTCGTCTGCATCAGACTGTATGCGTCATAAATATCAGCGTCTCCGAAAAAGGTTTCCGTAATCAGATCGATCTGCTCCTGATCGAGCGGATGCTGGCTCACCGCGATCATCGAAGCGTGATCGGCTTCCGGTATTTCCACTGCTGCATCGGTAATGATCTTTAGCTTGCCTGTAGCGTCCGTCGTCTCATTCTCATAATGCTCCGGCGCGCCAAGCCGTGCGCGAAGCGCTCCCGTCTGCACTGCGCCTTCTTCCTCCTGCGTATCCTCTGCGCCCTCTCCTGTATCCAGAGACGCTCCTTCTGATGATTCTTTTGCCGTATCGTCCTGCGCTTCCTTGTAATTCTCCATCGAGGACTTTCCTTTCTGCTTCACAACGGAGCTTTCCGGCGTCTTGGCGCATCCGGCAAGCAGTGCTGCCCCGATAAAAATGCCAAGCATTGCAGCACAGTATTTTCTTTTCATACACATTCCTTCTTTCTGTGTCCAAAATTGTCAGTTCCTTGATCCAGTCAGACTGCATGGATCGTATCTACCTTATCATCCCTGACTTCCCCGAATCTTCCCCAAAGTGTAACCGTATTGTAACCGCGCCGTTCACGCTCCGGTATGGACGCTTTCACGGTATCAGTCTTTCAGCTTCACAGAGCGTTTTGAAAGTCCTCGCAGCCTTCCTCTTTCCCCCATACAATCGATACGCGCGTTCCTACGCCTTCTTCACTCTGAATCTCAATCGAAGCTCCGTGCAGTCTGGCGATCTCGCTGCAAAGAGACAGACCGAGCCCGACGCTTCCGGCTGTTTTTGCCCGCGCTTTATTTACCATATAGAAGGGCTGCGTCACATGGGACAGCTCCTCTTTCGGAATCCCCTTTCCGGAATCTTCCACCTCGATCCGGTCGGCGTTTGCGTTCACTCTGATCGTTCCGCCCTCCAAAGACGCTTTGCAGGCATTATCAACCAGATTCATCAGAAGACTCATCATCAGATCCTCATCCATCGAAAATATCAGCTCTTTCGGCACACAGGAAATGACGAGGCGCACCTTCTTCTGCTCCACTAAAAACTGCGTCAGCTCCTTTAATCGTTCCAGAAAATCTGCGACTTCTGTAGGGCGCATTGCGATACTGCTTCCGTCCTCTTCATACAGTCCGCTAAGCTCCGTCATCTTCTCTGCCAGCCGCGCCAGACGTTTTCCCTCACTCGCAATATAATAAAGCGCTTTCTGCCTGTTTTCCTGCGTAAGTCTCGCTGCAAGCAGCGTATCCGAATAGCCGATGATCGCCGTTAGCGGCGTTTTCAGCTCATGCGCAAGACTGCCCAGAAGACGGCGCTGCTTTTCATTCGTATCAGCCAGCAGCGCCATATGCTCCTCTACCTTCTGCGCCATCCGGTTAAAGCTCTCTGTCAGCTCTGCGATCTCATCTTTGCCGCGAATCGCTGCGCGGCTTTCGTACGCGCCGCCCGCGATCGCAGATGCCGTCCGTTTCAGCTCCATCAGCGGACGAAGCGAGGTACAGATGCCGTGATAGAGCCAAATGCCTGTGATAAGCAGCGCAGATGCCGTCACGCAAAGTCCGCGCCAAAATACGCGCTGTGTCTGCATATAAATATCCGTCACATCCTTATAAACGATCACACCGTATCGCTCCTTTTGAGAAGTTCCTCTTGTGGAAAACAGAAGCAGCTCTTTTCCGTTTACATGCTCTATGCCGCTGATTTGTATATCCACAGGCAGATCTGCCTGCTTCTGCTGTGTCTGCTCCAAAAAAGCCGGATCGTACGCATACTCTGACGCATTGTAGATTTCCTTGCCCTCATCAAAAAGCGCTCCGCGGCTTAAAAATACGGCTCGGAACGCATTGACTGCTACAGCCCGTCTCACCACGTCATTTTGATCGTTCAAAAGCTGCCTGCCGTCCGCGCTTTGCAGCTTCGTCTGAAACTGCCGGTAATCACGCTCCAGACGCTCCGCCTCATATCGAACCACACGGTCTATACCCTGACGCTGTGATTCCCACAGCAGATACCCCATCAGCGCTGCCGAAAGCAAAAGCATCCCAAGCATTGCCTGCAAATATATTTTCCAAAACAGCCTCCCGCTTCTTTGCATTTTCTTTTCAAATTGTTTCATATCACTCCTGCAAGCCTCCATCTCCAAGCCTCTTTTACCGCTGTCTGTCAATCGTCTGAACACTCTTCGTCAAGCGTCAGCCGGTATCCGATCCGCGGAATCGTCTGGATCACATCCTGAAATCCCAGCTTTTTCCGTATCCTGCCAACGTGTGCATCTACCGTTCTCGTCTCTCCCTCAAAAGAAACGCCCCAAAGCGCACGAAGAAGCTGACTGCGCGTCAGCGCCTTGTTTTTGTTTTTCACAAACATCATCAGACAGTCAAATTCCATCGGCTTTAAGTAAACCTCTTCGCCTGCCTTTCGCACCTTGCGCTCCTCCGGAAAGATTTCTACATCATGTATCCGAATCCGCTCATTCACCGGACGGCGCCTTGCCAGTATCTTGTCGATGCGCACAAGCAGCTCCAGCATCTCAAAGGGCTTGACCATATAATCTTCCGCGCCTTCTGTCAGACCGCGCACCTTGCTCTGCACATCGCTCTTCGCTGTCAAAAAGATGACAGGAATCCCGTAGGTTCTAAGCTTAGGAAGAAGCTCAAAACCGTCTTTTCCGGGGAGCATCACATCGACCACGGCGCACCCGTACCCATGATCCTTTTCAAGCGCTTCCTGCGCCTGCATCCCGTCATAAAACGGCGCTGCCTCATACCCTGCCACTTCAAGATTCATGCAGATCAGATCATTGATCGCTTCCTCATCCTCTATCACTAAAATACGTTCACTCATCCTGATGTCTCCATTCCCGAAGGGAAATCCCCCCGTATTCTTATTATGGCATAGATTGTAGCAGGCGATTGTAACTAAGTTGTAACAAAAACAGCCGCAGAAAAATAATCCGCAATGGATCTGTACATAACAATGAATTAAGATATTCTTAAGTATTAGATAATTGCATTCTTATAATCTGAGTAATAAAATTATTTTATAATTAAAAACTAATAAAGCAGATTTTTTTATCGCAAAACAGAAATAAAAAGGAGGGAACCGTAAATGAAATTATCAAAAAACAGAAAAGTAGGGTTCTTTCTGCTGACTGCTGTCTTTGTTTGCATCCTTTGCAGCGGATGCCAGAAAGAAGAACCAAAAACAGAACCGGAAACGACTAAAATATCAGAGACTACTGCTACAGACGCAGAAAAAACAGCAGAAACCGTCAATGCAGACGTACAATCTCCTACCATACCTACTACGATAAAAGAATCCGAAGAATTATTCGGAAAAACGGACAAAGTGACCGGAAAATGGATTCCGCCAAAAGATTCCTACACCGATCCCAAGACAGGCAACATCATAAACAAAGAGGGCGTTGTGATCGGAATTGCACCAGGATATACACCAAAGCCGAACCCGAATGCGGTCGGATAAAACAAATCCACTCTATCTTAGTAAAAATTATAAATCACTGCGAAATACTTATTTGAAAAGCCAGTTTCACAGTAATCTGTACAAAAAACAGACTCTGCAAACGGTACAGTTTCTATCTACGGATAGCTGTTCCATACCATTGTGCAAAGTCTGTTTTCTTATTTCTTGAAATTCGAATTTCTGAGTTCAGAAAATCTGAAACCGAAATGTGCTGTTACTGTTTTCAGGAAACCGAAATCAGATGCCTGCCTTCTTTGCTGCAGCTTCTACTACATGGCTAACGAGTACGGAAGTTGTTACGCTTCCTACGCCGCCCGGTACCGGAGTGATCGCTTCTACGATCGGCTCTACTGCTGCGTAATCAACGTCGCCGCAAAGCTTGCCTTCTGCGTTTACGTTGATGCCTACATCGATAACAACCTGTCCCGGTTTTACGTACTCAGCGCCTACCACGCCTGCACGTCCTGCTGCCACGATGATGATGTCTGCCTCTCTTGCAACGCTCGGCATGTCAACTGTTCTTGTATGGCATACTGTAACTGTTGCGTTTTTCTTGATCAGCATCATTGCTGCCGGCTTACCTACTACGAGGCTTCGTCCGATCACAACTGCTTTCTTTCCTGTGCAGTCGATTCCGTAATGATCCAGAATCTCCATACAAGCCTGCGGCGTACACGGCGGATAACCGATCGCCTTGCCTGTGAATACGCCGGACATGGAACCGTCTGTCATACAGTCAACGTCTTTTGCCGGATCAAGTGCGTTCTCGATCGTAGCCTGATCCAGATGCTTCGGAAGCGGACGGAACAGAAGAACGCCGTGAATTGCATCGTTCTTATTTACATCGTCGATTACCTTCAGAAGCTCTTCCTGAGATACGTCAGCCGGAAGAAGGATCTTCTCGCATGCTCCGCTAAGTGTCTCGCAGCGCTTTGTTGCGCCTCTCTCATAGG
>CATZPU010000102.1 GCA_958422845.1 uncultured Lachnospiraceae bacterium
AGATACGTACGATCATTGCTTCTTTTCCCACGATACCTGAAATATAGTCGAGCCTTTCTTTGAAATCGAGCGGCCAGTCGGCAGCCTCGGAGGCAAGGTATTCTTCAAACGTAAACGACTTTTTCATTTCTTTGACGCGCTGTGCGTACATGGACTGTACAAAGGAGTCCTGACGGCGCAGATAGACAATAAGCTTCAGATCGAGACCGCGGCTTGCAAGGTCATCTTTCAGATCGGGCCAGAAATTTTCGCGTTTCCGACTGATCTTCCAGATCCCTTCGTCTGAGATGAGGATCTTGTCATACGTGTTTCCAAGCTCGGCGATACGGTCAAGCGTCGGGGCGTACTCTTCTGCGGGGCGGGAGAAATCCCGCTTTCCGCCGGAGGTATCCGGCGCGATCAGAAAGCGTCCGTTTTTGCGGAAACTAAGATGAGCGCTTGCATTTTTGTAGTGCAGTCCAAAATCGGGATAGGCGATTCCGTGCTGCGCAAGGACGTCGGTGTTGTTGTATAAAAAGTACTGGAGCACCGTTGAGCCCGTTTTGGGCAGTCCGATGTGTAAGTAAACAGTCGCCATAGTAAAATCTCCTGTTGCTGCTTTTGCAAAAATTTATTTTTTCCGCATGATATGCTTTGCAGTTTTCATCGGATGCTTTGCCATATCGGTGATCTTATTGAGACGCGCCTTGTTTGCAGCTACGCCTGCTTTTAGCTTTTCTATCTCTTCCTGCTGGTTCATGGCGATCTGCGTGAAATAGCGGATAATATCCTCATACATGTACGGATTGTTTTCTGTCCATTTGTCCAGTTCTTTGATCTTCATATCAAAAAGAGGGCCTTCGCGGTGCAGATATTCTCTTGCGACCTTGTTATTGCTCTCCTCGTATTTTGCAAGAAACTCTTTTAATTCTTCCACAGAGAACATGGAGCATGGATAATCCGGATTCTTTCCTGCGGCGCACTGACGGATCGCTTTTCCAAAAAGATCGCCGTCGCCGCCCTCATAACCGGGAGTGTTGTTGACGATGCGCTTGATCTCCTGCAGATTGAGCGTCAGCGAAGGATTCGGATCTTCAGGAGCGATCACAAAGGAATCGTCCCATGTAAGGTCGATCGCATCGAGGAAGTCTGTGTAGATATTTCCGCCGTCGCGTTCCAGCCATGCGCGGTCGTAGATACGTACCTTGATATTTTCTTTGCCGATCACGGCTGCGATTTTCTCAAGAAGCCAGTAGTAATCGAGTACGATGCCCGGTGTGTCTTTTTCAAGCCATTCCTTCCAGCGGTACTGTCCGTATGCGCCCTCAAAGCCGTTCTTGATCATCTGATTGCGCCATGAAGTAGCAAAGACGTCCTGACGGCGCAGATAAACGATCATTTTTACTACGTAGCCGTGTTTTTCGGAGTGCTCCTTAAGAACGTTCCAGTAAGCAAAGAGCGGTCCCTTTGACGCGTGCCAGAGACGCTCATCAGAAAGTACGACATGGTCGTATTTGCGAAAAGCGTCCTCGACTAAAGCAAGGCCTTCCTGCATCAGACGCGTCTCTTCGTCCTTGAGGCGGTTGCCCTCCTCGTCGCGGACGACACCTACGAGAAAATGTCCGTTGCGGCGGCGGTTGATGTGTTTGTATTTGTATTCAAAAAACGGATATTCATAGCCTTTTTTGTTCAGTACCTTACGGTTCTTCAGACAAAAGACCTGCAGGGCAGTCGTGCCTGTCTTTGGCTGCCCTACATGTACGTATAATGTTTTCATCCTTGAAAAAATCCTCCTGATGATGGTTGCTGCGTTACTGCTGTTTTATAAACCGTGCTTCCAGCGCTTCAATGATCTTATCCACACATTCCTCTACTTCCATATTGGTCGTGTCGATCGTCACATCTGCCTGTTCCGGCGCTTCGTACGGACTGGAAACGCCTGTGAAGTTCGGAATCTGTCCGGAACGGGCTTTTTTGTAAAGTCCTTTAATGTCTCGTCTTTCGCACTCTTCAAGCGGTGTGCTGATGTACACCTCAAAGAAGCTGTCATTTCCTATAATATCGCGCGCAGTCCTTCTGTCTCTGCGGTACGGCGAGATGAAGGAAGTGATCGTGATCAGACCGGCGTCGTTCATCAGCTTGGAAACCTCAGAGATGCGGCGGATATTCTCGATTCGGTCGGACTCTTTGAAGCCGAGGTTGCGGTTCAGTCCCATACGGATATTATCGCCGTCAAGCATCATCGTGTGTCTGCCAAGTGAGACGAGACGTTTTTCCAGTGCGTTTGCAACGGTAGACTTTCCGGAACCGGACAGACCTGTCATCCAGATCGTCACGGGCTCCTGCCCCTTCTGATTTGCACGGAATTCGCGCGTTACGTCGAGCTTCTGCCATGTCAGATTGTCAGAACGTCTCAGGCTGTGCAGCACGACGCCGCAGGCAGAGGTCATATTTGTAACGCGGTCGATCAGGATCAGAGAACCGAGCGCCTGATTGTTTTTGAATTTTTCGTATACGATCTTGTCCGATACGGAAATATCGCACTGAGCGATCTCGTTTTTGTAAGTCGTATCAGCAGGAATCTCATTTCCCGTATTGACGTCGATCTTATGGCTGATATTCATGACAACAGCCGGTATCTGCTTCGTGCCGAGCTTGAGGATATAGTTCTTTCCTGCTACAAGCGGCGTGTCGTCCATCCACAGAAGCTTCGCGGTAAGAAGCGTGCCTACGTACGGCTGCGTATCCCTGACGAGGACGCAGCCCCTCGATACGTCCATCTCCCGGTCAAGAGAGATCGTGACTGCGTGGCCGCGCTCTGCTTCCTCGACGTCGCGTCCGGCATCAATAATCCTGCTTACGACTGCCTTTTCGTTGGATGGAAGCGAGGTGATCTCATCGCCGACCTTGACGGAGCCTGTCTCGATCTGTCCCTGAAAACCGCGGAACGTGCGGTCAGGACGGCAGACTCTCTGTACAGGCATCGTGAATGCGTAATCGTCTTCCTCTGTCGCAACGTTGATATTTTCAAGGTAGGTCAGAAGAGAAGTACCTCTGTACCACGGCATACGGGAGGACTTGAGCGTGACATTGTCGCCCTCCGTCGCGGAGACCGGAAGGATCTTCATGGATGCAAAATCATATTCGGACATCATCTGGCGGATGTCGCGTGCGATCTTGTCAAAACGATTTTCGTCAAAGTCGATCAGGTCCATTTTGTTTACTGCGAAGATGAAGTGCTGAATACCCATCATCGAGCAGATGCGCGTATGGCGTCTCGTCTGAACGAGAACTCCGTGCGTCGCGTCTACAAGAATGATAGCCAGATCGGCAAAGGAAGCGCCGACTGCCATGTTTCTCGTATATTCCTCATGTCCCGGTGTGTCTGCAACGATGAAGGAACGTTTTTCTGTCGTAAAATAGCGGTAAGCAACGTCGATCGTAATGCCCTGCTCGCGCTCTGCCATCAGACCGTCAAGCAGAAGAGAGTAGTCGATCGCGCCGCCGCGGGAACCCATCTGGCTGTCAAGCTCCAGAGCCTGTTCCTGATCTGCAAAGAGAAGCTTTGCATCGTAAAGCATATGTCCGATCAGTGTGGACTTTCCGTCGTCCACGCTGCCGCAGGTGATAAATTTCAGAAGACTATTCATTAGAAATAACCCTCCCTTTTTCTTTTTTCCATACTTGCGGAACCGCCGTCGCTGTCAATCACGCGACTTGTACGCTCGGAAGAAACAGCGCTTAAGGTTTCGTCAATAATCTCATCGAGTGTCGTTGCCGTACTCTCCACGCCGCCGGTCAGCGGATAGCAGCCGAGCGTACGGAAACGGATCATTCCATGCTCGATCTTTTCGTCGTCTTTTAATTTCATGCGGTCATCATCGACCATGATAATATTGCCGTTCCTGCGCACGAAAGGCCGTTCCTTGGCAAAGTAGAGCGGAACGATGTCAATATTTTCCTGACGAATGTACTGCCAGATATCTGTCTCAGTCCAGTTGGAGATCGGGAATACACGGATCTCCTCGCCCTGCTGGATTCTCGTATTGTAGAGCTTCCACATTTCAGGACGCTGATTTTTCGGGTCCCACGCATGATTGGAGTTGCGGAAAGAGAAAATACGCTCTTTGGCGCGGGATTTCTCCTCGTCGCGGCGTCCGCCGCCAAATGCCGCCGTAAAGCCGTATTTGTCAAGCGCCTGCTTGAGCGCCTGTGTTTTCATGATGTCTGTATAGGCTGCGCCGTGATCGAACGGATTGATTCCCTGAGCCACGCCGTCCTGATTGATATATTCAAGCATCTCAATGCCGTATTTCTTTGCGACCTGATCACGAAATTCGATCATTTCACGGAATTTCCATGTCGTATTTACGTGGAGGAACGGGAAAGGCGGCTTTTCAGGATAGAAAGCCTTGATAGCCAGATGCAGCATGACGGAAGAATCTTTTCCGATCGAGTAGAGCATTACCGGCTTCTCGGATTCGGCAGCGACCTCGCGCATAATGTATATGGCTTCTGCCTCGAGCTCGTCAAGATGTGTCATATTACTCATAGTAACTACTCCTTGTCTTTGTGGTATTCTTTGCGAATGACACTGCGTACAGAAAAAGGCTTTTGTACACTGACCATATCGTAAAAGAAGATTGTGATGGAAATATGAAAAAGTTCAGGGTATTATGATTGACAACATATTTCCATCACATTATTTTTGTAGTATATTTTTGAACGTATGTAGATTATTATACTAAGATATAGATGCATTTACAAGGTTTTTTGCGTTTTATTCTTTCAGACTTACGAATGGAGTGTGCCAAATGAGAAAAAATCAGATTCTGATCGTGGAAGATGAAGAAAAGTTAGCGAGGACGATGTCGGATTATCTGAAGCTTCAGGGATATGAGGTAATATGTGCGGCGGACGGTCCGGAGGCTTTGACTGCGTTTTTTCAGAATCAGAAAGAGGTCGATCTGATTTTGCTTGATGTCATGCTTCCGACGATGGACGGATATGAGGTGCTGCAGGAGATCAGAAGAGTTGTAGATGTTCCGGTCATTATGATGACGGCACGGTCCTCTATAGAGGATCAGATGAGCGGTTTTGAGCGCGGGGCGGACGATTATATCACAAAGCCGTATACGCTGGAGCTGGTGAGGCTGCATATCGAGGCTTTGCTAAAGCGGGCGGGAAAGCTGAAAAACAGCATAGAATTCGGCAACATCAGCGTAGACCTTGCCGGACAGAAGGTATTCTGGAAGGGTACTTACGTGGAAACGACGCGCAAGGAGTTTGAGCTTCTTGTTTATTTTATTGAACACAGCGATGTGGTGCTTGCGCGCAATACGATACTTGACGCTGTGTGGGGTTACGACTATGTA
>CATZPU010000103.1 GCA_958422845.1 uncultured Lachnospiraceae bacterium
ATGGGATTCGCAGCGCTGCTTCACGTATCGCTGTCGATTCTGTTTTTTATCAGGCGCAGACATATCAGAATGTCGCTTGCCGTTGCGGCGGCAGTGTTTTACAGCGGTTGTCTGATTTATTTTAATGTGTAGGTTATTAGAAAACGCGTAGTCAGAAAAAGTGCATTGCGTTTATGCTGCGCATTTGCGCCGTATGTAAAAGGAGAGTTTTTGATGAAAGACAGGATACTTTTTGCGCTTAACCGCACGCAGGAATACGTATCGGGGCAGGAGCTGTGCGAGATGCTCGGCGTATCGCGCACGGCAGTCTGGAAAGTGATCAATCAGCTGAAAGAGGAAGGCTATGAGATAGCCTCTGTTCCGCGAAAAGGCTATAAGATCATCAGCCGCCCCGACGTCATTACGGCAGAGGAGGTGGCGAGCCGTCTGGATACCGAATGGGCGGGAAAAAATATCAGCTATCATGAGCGGATCGATTCGACCAACAGTGAGGCGGGACGGCTTGCGCAAAACGGCGCCATGTCAGGAACACTGGTGCTCTCAGAAGAGCAGGAATGCGGCAAGGGAAGACGCGGACGTTCGTGGGTGACGCCGCACGGGAGCGCGGTGGCGATGAGTCTGATTCTGCGGCCGGATATTTGCCCCTCCCATGCGTCTATGCTTACGCTCGTCATGGGAATGGCTGTGGTTTCGGCAGTCCGCGAGCGCTGCGGTGTAGAGGCGATGATCAAATGGCCGAACGATGTTGTGGCAAATGGAAAAAAAATCTGCGGTATCCTGACGGAAATGAGCAGTGAGATCGATTATATCCGCTATATTGTGATCGGTACAGGCATCAATGCGCACGTAGAGCATTTTCCGGAGGAGCTTAAAAATACGGCGGTATCGCTGCATGAGCTGACCGGAAAAGCGCCGGATCGGGCGGCGCTGATCGCATCGTGCCTGAAGCATTTTGAGCGGTATTACGGGGTGTTTTTGGAGACGCAGGACTTTTCGGGACTTTTGGAAGCATACAATGGCATGCTTGCCGGAATCGGAGAAGGCGTGCGCGTGCTGGAGCCGTCGGGTGAATATACGGGAATCTCCGAAGGGATCAATGAAAAAGGAGAGCTCCTCGTAAAACGAGAAAACGGCACAGTGGAGAAGGTATATGCAGGAGAAGTCTCTGTGCGGGGGATCTACGGATATAGCTGCTGAGCATCCGGCACAGGCGGGACGCCGGATGGTCGGGCTGTATGAACAGGACAGATTGTGTGTGATTACTGCATTTAATAGAAGTATAAGGTGAGGATGATTATGGAAAATGAGACGATCGTGCTTTGCGGTGCAAATGCATACGAGGAAAAATATTACTTAAACGAGAAGTTCAAAAGACTTCCGGAACAGATCAAGGAAGAGCTGCGGATCATGTGTGTGCTGTATACGCACGATGTCGGTGGAATCTTTCTCGTAGAGTTCGATGAAAACGGCAGTCTGCAGTTTAAGACAGAGGCAGCGGAAGGCGATTATACGTATGACGAGATCGGCGCTGCCCTAAAGATCAGGGAAATACAGAGGACAAAAGAAGAGCTGCTGCGTTCTCTGGAGCTCTATTATCAGGTCGTAATCAATGGCAAAAGGAAGATCGTATTATGAAAATAGGAACAGTAACGCTTGACAATAATATTATACTGGCGCCGATGGCAGGGGTAACCGACCTGCCATTTCGTTTGCTCTGCAAGAAGCAGGGCGTCGGTATGACATGCACAGAAATGGTGAGCGCAAAAGCGATCTCCTTTCATAATAAAAATACAGAAGCGCTTCTGGAGACAGCGCAGCAGGAGCGGCCTGTATCTTTGCAGTTATTTGGCTCCGATCCGGATATTATCAGTGAGATGGCTGCTTATATTGAAGAACGGCCGTTTGATATCCTCGACATCAACATGGGATGTCCGGTGCCAAAGGTAGCAGGAAACGGCGAGGGCTCGGCGCTTATGAGGAATCCGAAGCTTGTGGCTGAGATCGTAAAAAAGACGGTGCGCGCCACGAAAAAGCCGGTGACGGTAAAGATAAGGAAAGGCTTTACGCAGCAGGAGGTAAATGCGGTAGAGATCGCAAAGATCGCAGAAGCCTCCGGCGCGGCGGCAGTCGCCGTACACGGGCGGACAAGGGAGCAGTACTACTCAGGGCAGGCGGATTGGGACATTATCCGTCAGGTAAAGGAGGCAGTCGGGATCCCCGTCATTGGAAACGGAGATATTGATTCTGCGCAGAAGGCGAAGCAGATGTTAGAAGAGACGGGCTGCGACGCAGTCATGGTGGGGCGCGCCGTGCGCGGAAATCCGTGGCTTTTTCGGGAGATCCGATCGTATCTGGAGGACGGAACAATACCGGAGCGTCCGTCAAAAGACGAGGTGCGCGCGATGATGCTGCGCCATGCAAGGATGCAGATCGAGTACAAGGGAGCGTATATCGGGATACGCGAGATGCGCAAGCATATTTCGTGGTATACGGCGGGTTATCCGGGATCGGCGAAGCTGCGCGGGGAGATCAATCTGGTAGATTCCTATGAAGAACTGGAGCGGCTTCTGGAAGAAAAATTCTAAGAATCAGACTAAGAATCAGGCGTGCGCAAAAAGCGTCTGCGTTCCTTGACAAAAGAGGGGCAATCATATATAATTACGTGATTGTGGAATATAATAGTAATACACAGTTCTTTTGAAAAGGGGAACAAGAAAGGGTGTAGATCAGCATGGAAGAAAAGAAGAAATTACTGACATATGCAGGTTTGAAAAAACTGGAGGACGAGCTTCAGGATCTGAAGGTCAACAGAAGAAAAGAAGTAGCCGGAAAGATCAAAGAAGCAAGGGAGCAGGGGGACCTCTCAGAGAATGCAGAGTATGATGCAGCAAAAGATGAACAGCGCGATATCGAGGCCCGTATTGAAGAGATCGAGAAGATCCTGAAAAACGCAGAAGTCGTTGTAGAGGACGAGGTAGACGTCGATAAGATCAATGTCGGATGTACAGTAAAGGTATTCGACGAGGAGTTTGAGGAGGAGATGGAGTTTCAGATCGTTGGTTCTTCTGAGGCGAACAGCCTTCAGGGAAAGATTTCCAATGAGTCTCCGGTAGGAAAAGCGCTGATCGGCAAGAGTGTAAATGATAAAGTATCTGTAGAGACGCAGGCAGGCACGATCGAGTACAAGGTGCTTGCAATTCAGAGATCGATATAAAGAGAAAGAGGAGAGAGTACAGTGGCAGAACAGAAGAAGCAGGTTCAGGAGCAGGATGTGAATCAGTTATTGAAGGTGCGCCGGGAGAAGCTGGCGGAGCTTCAGGCAAACGGCAAAGACCCGTTTGTGATTACAAAATTTGATGTGACAAATCACAGCACAGATGTGAAAGAGGATTTTGAATCGTACGACGGCAAAACAGTTTCGATTGCAGGACGTATGATGTCCAAGCGTGTGATGGGAAAAGCTTCTTTCTGTAATGTACAGGATCTGAAAGGAAATATCCAGTCCTACGTTGCGCGTGACAGCATCGGAGAAGAGGAGTACAAGGCGTTCAAGAAGCTTGATATCGGCGATATTATCGGTATTACAGGCGAGGTCTTCCGCACAAAGACAGGCGAGATCTCGATCCATGCGGCTTCTGTAACGCTGCTTTCCAAGAGTCTTCAGGTGCTTCCGGAGAAGTTCCATGGACTGACCAATACAGATATCCGTTACCGTCAGAGATACGTGGATCTGATCATGAATCCGGAGGTAAAGGATACATTTATCAAGCGTTCCAAGATCATCAGCAGTATTCGTAAATATCTGGACGGACAGGGCTTTTTGGAGGTTGAGACTCCTATGCTGGTATCGAATGCAGGAGGAGCTGCCGCAAGACCGTTTGAGACGCATTTCAATGCGCTTGACGAGGACAGAAAGCTGCGTATCTCTCTGGAGCTTTATCTGAAGCGTCTGATCGTAGGCGGCATGGAGCGCGTCTATGAGATCGGCCGCGTATTCCGTAATGAAGGTCTGGATACGAGACATAATCCGGAATTTACGCTGATGGAGCTGTATCAGGCGTATACAGATTATAATGGAATGATGGATCTGACCGAGAATCTGTACCGTCATGTGGCGCAGGATGTGCTCGGCACGACAAAGATCGTATACAACGGCGTAGAGATGGATCTGGGCAAGCCGTTTGAGCGTATTACGATGGTAGATGCTGTCAAGAAATATGCAGGCGTTGACTTTAATGAGATCCATACGCTCAAAGAAGCGCGTGCGGTCGCAAAAGAGAAGCATGTAGAGTACGAGGAGCGTCACAAGAAGGGCGACATCCTTGCACTGTTCTTTGAGGAGTTTGCAGAGGAGCATCTGATCCAGCCGACATTCGTTATGGATCATCCGATCGAGATCTCGCCGCTTACAAAGAAAAAGCCGGAGAATCCGGAATACACAGAGCGTTTCGAGTTCTTTATGAACGGCTGGGAGATGGCGAATGCGTACTCTGAGCTGAACGATCCGATCGACCAGCGCGAGCGTTTCAGAGCTCAGGAAGAGCAGCTTGCACAGGGAGACGAGGAGGCAAATACGACAGATGAAGATTTCCTGAACGCACTGGAGATCGGTATGCCGCCGACAGGAGGCATCGGATTCGGTATCGACCGTATGTGTATGCTTCTGACAAATTCAGCAGCGATCCGCGACGTGCTGCTGTTCCCGACACTTAAGACACTGGGCGGAGATACAGCAAAGAAAGCAGCGCCGGAGGCAGCGAAGGTATCAGAGCAGCCGTCAGAGACAGCAGCAGTCTCTCAGGAAACTGCAAAGGTGGAGATCGACTTCTCCAACGTAGAGGTGGAGCCTCTGTTTGAAGATATGGTGGACTTCGATACGTTCAGCAGATCTGATTTCCGTGCCGTAAAGGTAAAGGAATGTGAGGCAGTACCGAAGAGCAAGAAGCTGCTGAAATTCGTCCTTGATGACGGCAGCGGTACAGACCGTGTGATCTTAAGCGGTATCCACGACTATTACGAGCCGGAAGAACTGGTTGGAAAGACACTGATCGCTATCACGAATCTGCCGCCGAGAAAGATGATGGGTATTGATTCCTGCGGTATGATCATTTCCGCTACGCATATCGTAGAGGGAAGAGAAGGGCTGAATGTGCTGATCGTGGATGATAAGATTCCGGCGGGAGCGAAGCTGTATTAAGAAATAAGATTTATAGAGGAATATAAGAGACAGGGGGCTGTCGGTTAATACCGATTTTTAGCTTCTAAATCTTAAAATAAGAAT
>CATZPU010000104.1 GCA_958422845.1 uncultured Lachnospiraceae bacterium
GATACAGTCCAATCCCGACGCCCTCCACGCCGGAAGCGTGTCTGCCGCGGTAAAATCTGCCGAAGATTTTTGCCTGTTCCTCTTCGGGAATGCCGGAACCGTTGTCGCAGACGGTAAGCCGCAGATAGGACGGGTATTCGGTCAGCGCAAGGCAGATCAGACCGTTTTCTAGCGTATATTTGACCGCATTATCGAGAACGTTTGTGATGGCTTCCGCCGTCCAGTTGAAATCGAGGACAGCCTCCATGTTTTCGGGGGAATCGAACGTAATCGTAATATTTTTTTCTTTTGCTTTTGCATACACGGTTTTTACAGCCTGAAGAACGAGCGCGTTCAGGCTGTTTTTTTCTGGCTTCAGACGGATGATGCCGCTCTCCAGACGCGACATTTTGATCAGGCTGTTTGTAAGAAACGTAAGCTTTTCAAGCGACGTTTGGATGCTGGCGGTATACTCTCTGCGCTCTTCGGGCGAAAGCGTTTCGTCCCCAAGAAGCTGCGCAAAAGTATTTGCGGCTGCGACGGGTGTTTTGATCTGGTGCGAAATATCGGAGATCAGCGTTTTGATCTGTTCCTTTTCCTGCGCAAGCAGTTGATTCTGCGCTTTTAGAATATTGCGCAGCTTCAGGAGCTGATGCTGCAGCCGCGCCGTCAGCGTGTCCTCGTCCTCTGAAAAAACACTCCGTTCCTGCTGTTCCACGAGCGCTTCGATAAGCAGCGTGATCTTCTCCAGCAGATCGTCGTCGTAGCGGCAGTGAAGGCGGTCGAGAAGAAGCAGAAGTCCGTAGAGGAGCAGCGGCACGGACGTGGCGAAGAGGGATAAGCCGGACAGGGAAAGGTTTCCTGTGATGAGGACGGCAGCGCCTGCCGATGCCAGCGTAAGGAGGGCGCCGCCCAGAAAGATCAGTTTTCGGTAAAGCTTAAAATATTTCATGTCTGTTCTCCAAGTCTTTGTGTCTGTATTCTACTTTTCCTACGTCCCGAAGGTATACCCCATGCCGAATACGGTGACGATGTATTCCTGCTTTTCGTCGCCCAGTTTTTGTCTCAGACGGGTAATATTGACGCGGACGGTGTTGTCGTCGATAAAGCTGCCGTCGATATCCCAGAGCTTTTCCTGAAGCATCGTTTTTGTCACGACCATTCCTTTATTTTTCATCAGATACGTAAGCAGCCGGTATTCTGTGGAGGTGAGATGAATTTCCTTCCCCCTTAAGAATACAAGACATTTGTCTGTATCGACCTCTAATTCTCTGTAATGCAGCCGCGATTTCTGCGGGATCGTCCGTTTCAGAGTAGCAAGTACCTTTTTGCGCAGTACCTCAAGCGGGAACGGCTTCGAGATATAGTCGTCGCAGCCTGCCGAGAAACCGGAAAGCATATCTTCTTCCGTATCGTTGGCGGTCAGGAACAATACAGGCGTTTCGCACATCGAGCGTATCTTTTTGCACAGCTCCAGACCGCTGCCGTCAGGCAGGTTGATGTCGAGCAGAAAGAGATCATACTTCTGCTTCTGATAGCTTTGCAGCGCTTCCAGATAGCCGCAGACCGCCATGACGGTATGCTCGTCTTTTTTCAATGCAATCGAGATCCCTTTACATAGTATCTCGTCATCTTCCAATAAAAATATATTTGCCATAGCTGCAAATGACACCGCCTTTCCGTAGTATCAATCAGTTTTCAAAATTGTGAAGCCGCTCTATAACTGTCTCATTGGAAACCGTCCGGTAGACGATCGCGGGGACGCACAGGCAGATCACAAAGATCGCCGCGATCAGGCAGACGACGAGTACGACCGGATATTCAAATTCCGCGTAGTTCGCCAGATGCGGGACCGCTTTTGATACGAGCAGCAAAAACGCATTTCCGAGCGTCATGATCAGAACCGTGGTGATCAGCGCATAAATACCGCCTTCCAGTGTCAGGATGCGCCGGATCTGCTTTTTCGTCGTACCGATGCTCTCCATGATGGCAAATTCATTCCTGCGCGAGACGACTCCGGCAAGCATCACATTGACGAAATTGATGAGTCCGATGACGATGAGCAGGACGGCAGCGCCGTTTCCGAGCAGGTTGACCGAGTAGAAGAGCTGGCGGAACTGCTCGGCGATGCCGACGCAGCTTTTGTAGTTCCATTCGGCGGTCGGCAGGGTAGCGTTGACGGTCTGCAGCTTGTTATCGACGCGCTCCAGAAGGCGCAGATCTGTAATATTTACGCCGATGCCTGAGATCAGTGCTTCTTTTGTCAGCCGCTCCATACCTGCCTCGCTGACAAAGAGGATATCCGGAACAACATTGATGTCGGTGCGCCGTTGTATGCCTTTTGAGAGCGTATCGTCGTAATCATCGTAATAGAATGCGCCTCCGATCGGGAACTCCTCCGGATGGCCGTCGGCGCTGTCGGCAGTCAGCGTCAGCGTTTCTCCGATCAGGGCATGGTTTTGGGCGAACCAGTCGTTGTCCATTCCGGCGATCGCCGTCTCTCCGTGGTGGAAAGCTTCCGGATCGATCGGAGTATCCGCGTGCGAAGCGTTGTATTCCTCTAAGACCTTATCATCATCAAGTGTGGTGATGTAGCAGCCGTATTCTCCGGCTGCGGCGTAGTCCTTTAGGATAGCGATCATCTGCTCATACGATTGACGCTGCGCCATATATTTGCTGTCCTCATACTTGATCTTCATAAAATCTTCGAGCGCTTCTTCATCAAAATCAATGGCTGCCCAGACGGTCTTTTGCACCTTTACGCTCTCTATGCCGTCGATCTGTCTGATCTGCTCTACAAAGTGTTCATCGAACTGCGGAACCTCTTTATTCGGCTGTTCCGGCTGCTCGAACTGGATGTTCGTATATTCAAAGTTGTAATCCATATATTCTTTGATATAATTTTCCGCCTTATAGCTTCCGATGACGCCGTTTACGCCGAGGATCATCGTGATTCCCATAAACAAAGACGAAAAAACGAGGACCGCGCGCTTTCTGTCGCGGAATACGTTGTGAAATGCCATGATATGCAGCTTTCCGCCGTCTGTGGAGTTTCTGCTTTTTGCCTGCTTCGGGGCAAAATTCTGGAATTTCAGCGCTTCCACGGGTGAGGTTCCGGCTGCCGCCTTCGCGGGCGCATGGCAGGCGATCCAGACGGTTGCCGCAGAGAAGAGGACCGACAGAATATAGATGGACGGATGGAAAAATACCACTGCGTCCATCAGCGATCTGCCCTGCTCGAAGCCTCTGTTCAGCGCAAAGGGAACGATTCCGAAGGAGACTGCCGTAGCGAGGAGGATTCCGATCGGAATGCCGATGCAGGCAAATCTTACCGCCTGATTTTTTACGATCGAAAGGATCTGTTTCTGCGTCGTCCCAAGCGTCTTCATCAGACCGTAAAAGCGCGTATCTCTGGAGATTGAGATATACAGCACGTTGTAGATCAGCAGGTAGCCGCTGCCGATAATAAAGAAAACAAGGAGGATGCCCATTGCGAGGACGGAGCCGCTTTTGGAATCAAGCTCGATAGAAGCCAGCAGCGTCTGGTCGTCGCGAAGCGTGATGTCATTTTGCATCCGGTAGTAGTCACCTGGCATCTTTTTTACTGACAGGGAGAGGACGCCGTCCTGTGCCATCGTATATCCGGCGTCTGCGCAGTAGCTCTTCGATACGAAGCCCATTCCCGTGCCGGTATAGGAATGAAACCATCCGCTTAACGAAAAGGTCTTCTCCTGCGGACCGTTTTTGTCGGAGTACGACAGCGGGATCTCCATTCCAAGAGACGGCTCTTTCACACCGAGACCGGAAAGAGCGTCCTCAGAGAGCATGATCTCGTCTGCACTTTTTGGATAGCTGCCGTTTACTTTGCTGATCGCGCCGAGATAGTGTTCTTCCCACTCCGTCTCATCGTAATACGAAAGGGCGATCGAAAGCGCGCGCCCCTCTTCGTTTGTCGCGTGGACCTGCCCGACCGGATACTGGACGCCTGCATGTTTGACGTAGTCGAGCGAGCGGATCGTCTGTTCCTGTTCGGGCGAGGGAGCGCACAGCGAGATCTCAGCCGTCGTGCCTGCGGTGCGCACGCCCATCAGCTCCATATTTTCTCTGTAGTTGATACCCAGCGTAAAAACGGTGGTGATCATAAAGGTCGTCAGGATGATCGAGCAGACCGCAAACACATTGCGCGTGCGGTTTGCCCTCATCATACCGCGCTCCACACGATGCAGAGCGCTTTTATTCCGATTAGCGTGCATATCCTGCACCTCCCGAAAGGACTTTTCCGTCCTCGATTCGGATGATCCGGTCAGCCATCTGCGCGATCTCTTCATTGTGAGTGATCATCATGGTGGTCTGATGGAACTGGCGGCTGATGGCCTGCATCAGGAGAATAACGTCCAAGCTTGTTTTGGAATCGAGATTTCCGGTCGGCTCGTCTGCAAGGATAATGGCAGGCTTCGTCGCAAGCGCACGGGCGATGGCTACGCGCTGCTGCTGACCGCCGGAGAGGGTGGACGGCATGTTTTTCAGCTTTTTCTCAAGTCCGAGCGTTTCGATGATCTCCCGTACAAAAGCAGTGTCCGTCCTGCCGCCGTCGATCTCGATCGGATATACGATGTTTTCGTAGACGTTGAGGACGGGGAGCAGGTTGTAATTTTGAAAGACAAAGCCGATATTTCTTCTTCGGAAAATCGTAAGCGACTCTTCTTTCATTTTTAAAAGATTCTTGCCGCGGATCAGGACACTGCCGGATGTGGGGCGGTCAAGCCCTCCGATCATGTTGAGCAGTGTGGACTTTCCGCTGCCGGACGTGCCAACGACAGCGACAAATTCGCCCTCGTCTACGGTGATAGATACGCTGTCTAAGGCACGCACCTCGCTTTCGCCGCTTCCATATATTTTTGTGAGATTTTCTGTCTGTAGGATTGCCATAATCGTAACCTCCGTAAGTTTATTTGCAGCTTTGTAATTATTTTTCGGCTGCATTTGTTTTGTATCTGCTCTCAGTATAGCGGCTACTTCTTACAATCTTCTTACAGCGTGAAGAAAATACTTTTTACGATAGTGTTTTTTGTGGCATCTGCATTCATTATAGCACAACGGAAAAAATTTGTAAGGAGATTGTAAGAACTGATTGCTATGCTACAGGAGAAAGGCGCTGCTGTTTGCAGTAATGCAAAGACAGCCAACAGCGAAGGACGCAGCAAAGAATAAAACAGTAAGGAGGAGTTGGAATGAAGCAATCACAATCTTTAATCAGAAAGAGGACGGTCAGCCGTCTGGCAAAACAGTATTTTAAGAA
>CATZPU010000105.1 GCA_958422845.1 uncultured Lachnospiraceae bacterium
TAAATGATTTAAGAGAGACAAAGCAGAAAATACCGCAGCTGGGAGATGAAAGAATAAGCAGTCGGAAAGGATAAAACAGGTGACAGACATGGATGAAAAAATGGAGATGTGGATGGATAAAACGAAGATACTGGTCGAGGCGCTTCCGTATATCCGTCGGTTTCACGGAAAGACAGTCGTAGTAAAGTACGGCGGCAGCGCGATGGCGGATCAGGAACTGAAGCAGAGCGTGATCAGAGACGTAGCGCTGCTTAAGTTAGTAGGCTTCCGCCCGATCGTCGTACACGGAGGCGGTAAGGAAATTACACGGTGGATCAACAAGCTCGGTCTTGAGACGAACTTTGTAAACGGACTGCGCGTCACGGACAGACCGACGATGGAGATCGTCGAGATGGTACTGAATAAGATCAATAAAGACCTCGTCTCTATGATGCAGCACGTAGGGCTTAAGGCAGTCGGGATAAGCGGAAAGGACGGCGCGCTTTTAAAGGCAGAGCGAAAGACGGCGGACGGAAAGGACATCGGTTTTGTCGGTGAAGTAAAGGAAGTAAACACGCAGCTTATCGATACGCTTCTTGACAATGATTTCGTTCCGGTCATCTGCCCTGTCGGTTTTGACAGTGGGTTTAACTCGTACAATGTCAATGCAGACGACGCAGCATGTGCTGTGGCTACAGCGGTGAAGGCGTCAAAACTCGTATTTTTAACGGATATTGAGGGCGTTTACCGCGATCCGCAGGATAAGGAGACGCTGATCAGCGAGATGACGGTACCTGCTGCGAAGGATTTTCTGGCAGGCGGCTTTGCGGGCGGAGGGATGCTTCCGAAGCTTACCAACTGTATTCAGGCGATCGAGTCGGGCGTTTCGCGCGTGCATATCCTTGACGGCAGAATCGAGCACAGCCTTCTGCTTGAGTTTTTCACGGATGAGGGCATCGGAACGGCGATCATCGGAGATCAGGGGGAGGATACGATATGAAAGAGAGCAGTCAGTATATCGAGCTTACAGAGGCAAATGTTCTGCATACGTACAACCGCTTTCCCGTTGTGTTTGAGAAGGGAGAGGGCGTATACCTGACCGATACGGACGGAAAGGAGTACCTTGATTTCGGGGCAGGCATTGCGGTGTTTGCGCTCGGTTACGGAAATCAGGCGTACGAGAATGCCTTAAAGGGGCAGATCGAAAAGCTGATCCACACATCGAATCTGTTTTATCATAGACCGCTTGCGGACGCGGCGCGAAAGCTGACGGAAAAAAGCGGGCTGGATAAGGTCTTTTTTACGAACAGCGGGACGGAGGCAGTCGAGGGCGCGATCAAGGCGGCAAAAAAATATGCTTACTTAAAGGACGGGCGTACGGATCATGAGATCATCGCTATGCGCCATTCTTTCCACGGCAGGAGTCTTGGCGCTCTTTCCGTTACGGGAAATAAGCATTATCAGGAACCGTTTCAGCCGCTGATAGGAGGCGTGCGCTTCGCTGATTTTAATGACCTTGAGAGTGTAACGGCATGTGTAAATGACCGTACCTGCGCGATCATTCTGGAGACGGTACAGGGCGAGGGCGGTATTTATCCGGCAGAGAGGGAGTTTTTAAAAGGAATCCGAAAGATCTGCGACGAGCGGGATATCCTGCTTATCCTTGACGAGATACAGTGCGGTATGGGGCGGTGCGGAAACTGGTTCGCATATCAGGGCTACGGCGTCATGCCTGACATTATGACGTGTGCGAAAGCGCTTGGCTGCGGTATTCCGGTCGGAGCTTTTGTACTGAATGAAAAGACGGCGAACGCATCCCTTGTTCCGGGCGATCACGGGACGACGTACGGAGGCAATCCTCTTGCGTGCACAGCCGTTTCGGCAGTATTCGATCAATTTGAAGCGTTGGGGCTTACAGAACACGTACAAAAAACAGCTCCGTATCTGGAGAAAAGACTTGATGCGCTTACAGAAAAATATGATTTTCTCACCGAAAGGCGCGGCATGGGACTGATGCAGGGAGTCGTGGTAAAAGACCGTCCGGTAGGAGAGATCGTAAAGCGCGCGCTTGCAAACGGACTCGTGCTCATGAGCGCCGGAAGCGATGTACTTCGTTTCGTTCCGCCTCTTATTATCACGGAAGCGGATATTGATGAGATGGTCGTGCGGCTTGAGAAGTCTTTGTGAGCTTAAAAGCAGTATAATCTGTGCAAAAACTGCATATACTCACGACATAAAGCCTGTATGGAAGCAGCCGGAGGGCAGGAGACGATTACCGCCGGACGCTTCCATGAACAGGCAGGGAAATGGAGTGGATCATATGTGGGGAATCATTATAGCTTTAGTATCGGGCGCTCTTATGAGCGTGCAGGGCGTATTTAATACAGAAGTGACGAAGCAGACGAGCCTTTGGGTGTCGTCTGCTTTTGTGCAGCTTACGGCGCTTATCGTATGTCTTGGAGCATGGCTTGTCACCGACCGGACAAATTTTATGAAGATCACGCAGGTCGATCCGAAATATATGCTGCTTGGCGGCGCGATCGGCGCTTTTATCACGATCACGGTCGTAAAGAGTATGGACAGTCTCGGACCTGCCAGAGCAGCGATGCTTATTGTGATCGCGCAGCTTATCGTGGCGTATGTGATCGAGCTTATGGGGCTGTTTGGTGTGGAAAAGCAGCCGTTTGAATGGAGGAAGGCGGTCGGTATGGCTGTTGCGATCGCAGGCATCGTGATCTTTAAGTGGTAGCGGAAGTTTTTATTTGACGCTTCCTCACTTTGCCCGTATAATAGTTGTCAGCGGCAGATTATGGAGAATAAGAAAGAATCAGGAAGAAATACAGAGAAGCCGCAGATAACTGGGAGGAACTATTTTGAAATTTTATAAGCATGTATCGACGCTGGATGTCGCGACATCGGTAAGTCCGATGGGAGAGATCGAAGGGTATCCGGTGCGCCCCGGAATGTTCGATGTGATCGGGGCGACGGCGCTTCCGGTCGGCGTTAATTTTACGGTTCACACGCATGACGGTACTTCGTGTGAACTTTTGCTGTTTCATAACGGGGAGGAGGAGCCGTATGCGATCCTGCCTTTTCCGGAGGCATACAAGATCGGCGATGTATACTCGATGATCGTGTTTGGTCTTAATATTGAAGAATTTGAATATGCGTACCGCATCGACGGGCCGTACGATCAGAGGGAAGGACTTCTTTTTGATAAACAGAAAATACTGCTTGATCCGTATGCGCAGGCTGTTGCGGGACAGAAAGTGTGGGGAGAGCAGAGGACGAACGCTTACCACGCAAGAGTCGTAAAGGATATGTTTGACTGGGGCGATATGCCGCAGTCGCGCCGTGAGCTGAGCGACCTTGTCATCTATGAGCTTCATGTGCGCGCTTTTACAAAGCATGAATCTTCCGGCGTAGAGCATAAGGGTACGTTTGCCGGACTGATGGAAAAGATCCCCTATCTTAAGGAGCTTGGCATCAATGCCGTAGAGCTGATGCCGATCTTTGAATTCGATGAGACGGTAAATGCCCGCGAGGTGGACGGAAAGCGGCTGCTGGAGTGCTGGGGCTACAATACGGTCGGATTTTTTGCACCGAATACGAGCTATACGGCTGCAAATGAGATGAACCATGAGGGGACGGAGCTAAAGACTCTGATAAAGGCGCTGCATGAAAACGGCATTGAAGTGATCCTCGACGTCGTGTTCAATCATACGGCAGAAGGCAATCATAAGGGCAGAACGTTCAGTTTTAAGGGATTTGACAACAAAATCTACTATATGCTGACGCCGGACGGAAATTATTACAATTTCAGCGGCTGCGGCAATACGCTCAACTGCAACCATCCGGTCGTGCGGCAGATGATCCTTGAATGTCTGCGTTACTGGACGGTGTATTATCGTGTAGACGGATTCCGGTTCGATCTGGCGAGCATACTCGGAAGAAATACGGACGGTTCGCCGATGAATAATCCGCCTCTGCTCAAAAGCCTTGCGTACGATCCGATCCTTGCCAATGTGAAACTGATCGCCGAGGCGTGGGATGCGGGCGGCATGTATCAGGTCGGCAGCTTTCCGGCAAGCAAGCGCTGGGCAGAGTGGAACGGGCGATACCGCGATTCCGTCCGCGGCTTCCTCAAAGGAAACTGTTGGGAATCGTGGAATGCGGCGTGGAGTATCTGCGGCTCCGGCGATCTGTACGGCGGTTATCACAGGGAGCACAATGACCGGTACGCCGGATACAATTCCTGCGTGAACTTTCTGACGTGTCATGACGGCTTTACGCTGTATGATCTGTACGCATACAATGATAAGCACAACTGGAACAACGGATGGAGCAATACGGACGGAAGCAACAATAACTTAAGCTGGAACTGCGGCGCGGAAGGAGAGACGAATGATCCGGAGGTGCTCTCACTTCGTTACCGGATGATCCGAAATGCGTGCGCCGTGCTGATGTGCAGCCGCGGGACGCCGATGTTTCTTGCGGGAGATGAGTTTGGAAATACGCAGTACGGAAACAACAACTGCTACTGTCAGGATAATGAGATATTCTGGCTTGACTGGACGCTGCTTGAGAAGAACAGAGAGCTGTTCGAGTTTTTCAAATTTATGATCGAATACCGCCATGAGCATACCATTATCAGGAAGAAGCTTCCTGATGCGCTGTGCGGAATGGAGGGAATGCACACGCATGACTTACAGGCGGAGAAGATGACGCTGCCGCCGGAGGCGAGGACGTTTTCCGTCAGCTTTATCGGCTATGATGCGGAAAAGGGCTGCGATGACTTCGTATACGTCTCGATCAATACGTACTGGGAAGATGTGACGATCACCCTGCCGCATCTTACGGCGGCGGGCGCATGGTATTTGAGCGTCAATACGTACGGAGATGAGAACGGCAGGTATTTTTACCGTGAGGGCGAGGAGACGATGATCACAAAAGAGTTTGTCATGCGTCCGCGTTCCGTCGCCGTTTTCACAGGAAGAGTATTCCGTTAAAGAAAATGATGGAAATATAAGAAAAATATTGCAAAACTTTTACTTTTTCGTTAAAATAGATTTGCATAAGGGGAACCGCAGTCATTTGCTGCACGATAAATATGCAAAAAAGAAAGATCATGCTGCTCATGGCAGTATTTGTGATGGTGTTTGGAGCGGGAGGCTGTAAAAAGGACGGTGCCGTTTACCATGCGGGAGTCTGCGTGCAGACGGAAGCGTACAGTCCGGAGTCTGCGGAGACGGACCTTTCTGCCGCAGCAGGCGGTCAGGCAGATATACAGGAAGA
>CATZPU010000106.1 GCA_958422845.1 uncultured Lachnospiraceae bacterium
GACGAATACCTCGATGATGAATATGATGACGGTTATGAAGAATATGAAGAGGAGCGTCCGAAAAAGCGTCTTTTAAGCAAATCATACGACGAGGATTATGAGGATGCGCCGAAGCAGCAGACTGCCGCTACTTTGGAATACACTGCGCCGGTCTCAAAAGCAAAGACGAAGCCGGCGAAAAGCGCAAAGATCTCCCCGATGCGTCCGAAACGCACGAGCGGCGGAATGGAGGTCTGCGTGATCAGACCGAAAAGTATGGAAGATGCGCGTGAGATCACAGAGACGCTTCTTGAGGAATGTACCGTTGTATTAAATATGGAAGGGCTTGATCTCGATATTGCACAGCGCATTATTGATTTCGCATCAGGCTCCTGTTTTGCGATCCACGGAAATCTCCAGAAGATCAGCAATTACATATTTATCATCACACCGGAGAGCGTCGATATATCCGGTGACTTTCAGGAAATATTAAGCGGAGCTTTTGAAGTTCCGACGTTCGGAACGAGATTTTAAGATGAACAGTGAAGAGCTTTTATTTGTGAAAAGGATTCAGGAACTTTCTGACACGGCGCAGCGAAGAGGCTACGTGACGTTCACCGATTTTCTGAATCTGAATGAACAGAATATTTTACATCAGACCTTACAAAAGTTTTCCTGGATAAAAGGGGAAACTTTTGGCGGTTATGAGGGAGCGGAGCGTCAGATTGCAGCATTCATACCTGATGCTCTTTATATTACAGAGGATCAGGAAGATCTCTCCTGTCCCGTCTCTTATCCGATCTCATGTATCAGGATCGCGCCGCGAAGCGCAAAATTTGCCGACCGGCTTACGCACCGCGATATTCTCGGTGCGCTGATGAACCTTGGCATTGAACGTTCTAAAACAGGCGATATCGCCGTATGCGAGAACGAATCGTATCTGTTTTGTTCCCCTCACTTTGCTGAACTTATATGCCGCGAGCTTACAAGGATCCGTCATACGTCCGTCGACTGTACGCTGTGTGATCTTGCAGAGTTTTCGTATCATCCGAAAACAGAAGTGATCCGCGGCAGCGTTGCTTCCGTCCGGCTTGATGCAGTCATGGCGATCGCTTTCCAGTCGTCTAGGAGCAGTCTTTTGTCCCTCGTTTCTGACGGCTGTGTTTTTATAAACGGAAGAGTGATCACAACGAATGCGTATGCTTTGAAAGAGCAGGACATCGTATCTGTGCGCGGGCACGGCAGATTCCGCTATATTGGAGAGATCGGCGCAACGAAAAAGGGCAGGCATATGATCGAACTGGAAAAATATATCTGAAAATCGGGAAAGGAATACAGACATGAAAAATTATTCTTCTGAATCGAAGATAACCATAAAGACGCCGGAGAATACAGCGTATGACATCGTGCTTCGCAGTTCGTTTGACGATCTTGCAGGGGAGCTTCGGCGCATCGGATGCGGCAGCCGCCGTATATGTATCGTAACAGATTCTGTTGTAGCGTCACATTATCTTGATGCGGTAAAGGAGCTGATCGTGCCCTTAGCATCGCAGCTTGAGGTTTTTGTATTTGAGGCAGGAGAGAGCAGTAAAACGCTCGCTACCGTACTGAAGCTGTATGAGAAGCTGATCGCCTGCGGTTTTGACCGTAAAGATCTTCTGATCGCTCTTGGCGGCGGCGTTGTCGGTGATCTGACCGGATATGCTGCGGCGACGTATCTTCGCGGTATCCGTTTTATCCAGATCCCGACGACGCTTCTTGCCCAGATAGACAGCAGTATCGGCGGAAAAACGGGCGTTGATTTTGAACAGTACAAAAATATGGTCGGGGCGTTTCATCAGCCTTCGCTTGTTTTTATCAATACGGAAGTGCTTAAGACACTTTCGGACGAACAATTCGCGAGCGGTATGGGAGAGCTTTTAAAATACGGCATCAGCCTTGACGCAGATTTTTATGAGTGGACGATCGATCATATGGGAGAGATCGAAGAGCGGGATACAGATACAGTGGCGGCGATGGTGGCACGGTGCTGCCAGCTCAAAAAGTTTATTGTAGAAGATGATCCGACGGAACAGGGAAACCGCGCTCTGCTCAATTTCGGACATACGATCGGACATGCGATCGAAAAACTAAAGGATTTTCGATTGCTCCACGGAGAATGCGTAGCGCTCGGATACGTTGCCGCAGCATATATTTCATGGAAGCGCGGTATGATCGACGAAGATGAGTTTTATGAGATACGGGATATGAACGTCGGATTTGGACTGCCGATCTCCGTTGACGGTCTGGTATCACAGGACATCGTTGAAGCCACCAAAAAGGATAAAAAAATGGACGGCGGGCAGATACGCTTTATCCTGCTTAAGAAGCTTGGCAAAGCCTTCATTGCTTCTGACGTTACAGAGAAAGAGATGCTTGAGGCAGTAGATTTTCTGAATGCGGAAAGGTAAATATCTATGAAAAAGAAAAGCAGCTTCCTGATAAGCGGAGCCGCCCTGACTGTGCTCCTTTTTATCATCGATCAGCTTACAAAATATTTTGCAAAACTTTTTCTTGCTGGGAATAGCGGCGTGACCGTTATTCCCGGCGTTTTTCAGTTGTTTTATCTTGAAAACAGGGGCGCAGCTTTCGGAATGTTCGCAGAACGCCAGATATTTTTTATCACAGTTGCCGTTTTGATGAGCATTGTAGCTGTGTACGTTTATTACAGGCTTCCTCTGGAAAATCATTATCATCTGCTTCGTTTTATCTGTATTCTGATCATATCAGGCGCAGTCGGAAATATGGCGGACCGTCTGATCTACGGCTTCGTCATTGATTTTCTTTATTTTAAGCTGATCGATTTTCCGGTGTTCAACATTGCGGACTGCTACGTATGTATCGGCGCGGCGCTTGCCGTTTTCTCGATTCTTACGGTATATCGCAAAGATGAATTTGAATTTCTGTTTCCGAAAAAGGAAGGGTGAGGAAAATTATGGCAGAAGAGTTTAAAATAGAAGCGCAGCAAAGCGGTGCGCGTCTCGATAAGCTTCTCTCAGAGCTTTTTCCCGATCTCACGCGATCATATCTGCAATCGCTGATCAAAGAGGGATGTGTTACCGTAAACGGAAAAAAGGCAAAAGCAGGTCAGAAAACAGGGACGGGGGCTCTGGTATCTGTTGAGATACCAGAGCCGGAGGAGCTTTCGATCGAGCCGGAGGATATACCTCTTGATATTTTGTATGAAGATGACGATCTGATCATCGTGAACAAACCAAAAGGAATGGTCGTTCATCCGGCGCCGGGACATTACAGCGGTACGCTTGTCAATGCGCTGATGTTTCATTGCCGCGACAGTCTGTCCGGTATCAACGGCGTGCTGCGCCCCGGTATCGTTCACCGCATCGACCGGAATACAACGGGTTCGCTCATTGTCTGCAAAAATGACGCGGCGCACCGCTTCATCGCCGACCAGTTAAGCGTCCATTCCATCACCAGAAAGTATCGGGCGATCGTACACGGAGTTCTTGGGCAGGACGGGACGGTCAATGCGCCGATCGGACGCCACCCTCAGAACCGCAAGGAAATGGCAGTGGGCGTTCCTCACGGGAAAGAAGCGGTGACGCATTACCGCGTACTGGAGCAGTTCCGTGATTTTACGTATATCGAATGTCAGTTAGAGACAGGGCGGACGCACCAGATACGCGTTCACATGAAAAGCATCGGTCATCCGATACTCGGAGACGACGTCTACGGGCCGTCAAAATGCCCGTTTAAGCAGCTGCAGGGACAGACGCTGCACGCAATGACGATCGGTTTTATTCATCCGTCTGTGCGCGAATATATGGAGTTTGAAGCGCCTCTTCCGGAATACTTTACACAGCTTCTTGAAAAGCTGCGCGTCAGGTCATAAAAATGAACTACAGGTTGTCGCAGGAAAGGAGTTCGTCACGCACCTGTTTAAGCATAGTCAGAAAGCTTTTCGCAAAAGCGGAAAGCTGATAATCCGCTCTTGTAATCAGCATATCACAAAATAATGCATGGCTGTCGCTGCATTTCTTTTGTACGAGTTCATTTTGCGTCAGAAATTCAGAGGGGACAGGAGACACCCACATGTATGTCGTAGGTACATTGCGCAGAAAATCAAACTGGCTTCCACGTTCATACAGGGCGATCTGTCGGGATGAAGCGTTATCCTGCAGATTTTGTACAGGTGTCTCGTCACCGTGAATTAGTTCTGTATATTCCTGCAGGTCTGACAGATAAATTGTATCGGCACAGGCAAGCGGATGGTGGCGCGATAATATCAGAACGTACTCTGATTCCCATATTTTCTGACAGGAAAGATCTTTCCGGCTTTGAAGCTGCAGGAGTTCTTTTTCGTAAGAATGAACGTAACGGATAATTCCAAGATCAAAGCCATGGAAAAGAAGATTATCTATGGCGTCGGAGGTATTCGTCTCGCGGTAATTAATCTGGATCTGGGATGCATCCTGAAAATGATTGACAAACTTGGTAAATGCGTGTGTGATATAGCTCGCACGCGGAATAGAAATATTAAAAGAAACACCATTTTGACTATGCTGTGTAAGAGCGGTTTCCATCTCATCGAGTTTTTGGAAAACCGCTTCTGCGTACTCTATAAATAATGCTCCTTCTCTGGAAATCAGAATTCCTTTCGGCGTTCTTGTAAAAAGAGTAATGCCAAGCTCCTGCTCCAAAGCTTTGATTGATTTGCTTAAGTTCGGCTGATTCATATAGAGATTTTTGGCGGCTTGCGAGATAGATCCTACCCGGTATACTTCCAGAGCGTATTTCATTTGCTGCAACGTGATGTCTAACATAGATTGAAATCCCTCCGCATCGTTTCAGTTTTTCATCATCTTTACTTTTCAATGACTTATTAGTTATAATCCATGATAAAAAAACTGTCAAGTGCGCAGGGAAAAGAAGTGAGGTTACTGTTTTTTGCAGGTGTAGGAAAATTCTGCAGGTTTTAGAAGAGAATGATTCACAATACTAATATCATCGGCATGCCCGTAGCTTGATCCACAGGTGAGCGATAGTTCTTTCGTTTCTCCTTCATGGATTATCACAGAATCGGGTTCGTTACAGTCAGGATGTCCTGTCCATGTTCCATTAAATATATCATAGGCAAAGTGATGGAATACAATGTCTCCATGTTTTGCCTCTATCGTGCAGAGATATTTTCCCGGCGAAAGTGTTAGGTCTGAACTGGCACCAAAAGGAAAGAGAGCCGGATGCAGCCGTGTATTTGTATGATTTTGTGACA
>CATZPU010000107.1 GCA_958422845.1 uncultured Lachnospiraceae bacterium
ATAATCGACATCATCGTAATCATCAAAAACGACATGATGATCTGCATCGCATACTGGATAAACGCCATCATATCTCCGACCTGAAGCGTACCGCCGTCGATCGCATGTGCTCCGCTGTAAATGATCAGTACAGACACCCCGTTCATAATCAGCATCATGATCGGCATCATGAACGTCATACAGCGATTGACAAACAGATTCGTCTTCATCAGGCTTCTGTTCGCCTCCTCGAAACGCTCTTCCTCATGCTTCTCCGCACTGAACGCTCTCGTTACCATAATACCGCTCAAGATCTCCCTTGTCACAAGGTTCACACGGTCGATCAGCGTCTGTAATTTCGTAAAGCGCGGCATCGCCACCTTAAACAGCACAGCGATCACAAGCATGATCAGCACGACGGCAAGCCCGATGATCCAGCTCATAGAAACGTCTGATTTCAATACGCGAAGCACACCGCCAAGTCCGAGGATCGGTGAATACAGGATCAGGCGGAAGCCCATAGCAAGAAACATCTGGATCTGCTGAATATCATTCGTACTTCTTGTAATCAGCGAAGCGGTCGAAAAATGACTGAACTCCTCACTCGTAAAACCGATGACTTTCCGATATACATCATTTCTCAGATCGTGCGCGACCGCAGCCGCCACACGCGCCGAGCAGAATGTAACTGCAACAGACGCAAGCATCGCTATCATTGCCAGAAGAAGCATTGCTCCTCCTGTTTTCATCAGATAACGGATCTGCATTTCTCCCAGATCCACGCCGAGCGCTTCATACTCCTGCTTCACGAATTGAATCGCGTACTGCGCAGTCATCGTATCCGGCATCTCGCGAAACTTCCCGATGATCGTATCTGTGACCTGCGCGCGCTGCTCGTCAGACATCATCGCCGCCGCTTCCTCACTGTCTGCCTGCGACAGGACGCCAAGCACAAGCTCCGCTTCCTCAAGCGCCGCGCCAAGCGTTTCGCGCTCCTGCTCTGCTATTTTTTTCAAAATATACGCATCATCTTCCTGCGTATAATATTCTTCCACTAATTTCTGCGCATCCTCATCAAGAAACAGTTTCAGATTCTCTGCTGTCTCTGCGCTCATCTTCTCCGGCACGCCGTCCTCGATGCCGCTTTGCTGGATTCCTTCGTTTACGATCCGCGATGTGTAATCGGGGAGTTCCAGATCACAATACGCCTGAAGAAACAAAAGGCCGACGATCAAAGCCACAAGACCTGCCGAACTTTTCAGATACTTTGCCAGTTTTGTCATAATCTCCTCCTGCTACTCTCTTTTCTCCTGTCTCATATTTTCCGTCATTCGCTTCAGAAATTCACGCAGAAGCTGCTGCTCCTCTCCGGAAAAACCTTTCGTCAGTATCCGCTCATTCTCATGAAAGAGCTCGTCGAGTTCTCTCTGGATATTTTTCCCTTTTTCCGTCAGATATATCCTGCTGATCCTTTGGTCGGAAGCGTCCGCCTTCTTATATACAAGCCCTGCCTTCTCAAGCCGCTGTACCGTGACAGTAACAGTAGGAGGTTTGATATGGATCGTATCTGCAAGCGCCCGCAGGCTGATTCCCTCCTGTCTGGAGATATTGATCAGCACCGGAAGCTGTCCCGGATGAATTTCCAGCTCCTTAAATTTGTTAAAGTTCATTGACGAATAATTATGTATCAGCCGCACGACGCTGGCAGTAATACTGTCGTTTCCGTCGTCCATCATACATTGCATCGTCCCACCTCGCCTTCTTTATAATTAGTTGACTAATAGTTAGTTGACTAGGTGTATTATAAACTTTTTCACAAAAATTACAAGCTGTTTTTGTGCACTTTATAAAAATTTAAGTAACAGTTCAGCCATGCGGCAAAAAAATGCGGATACTGTGAGAGAGCTTGCGCTCAGAACAGTATCCGTATTTTTTGACATATGGCTGAACTATCTGTTACAAATTTAATTCCGTAAATACATTTTCAGCACTTCATCCGCAATATTTAAAGAATGATCTCCGATACGCTCAAAGTCCGTCAGCATTTCCGAAAATAAAACGCTTCCTTCATCCGAACATGTCCCTGTCTGAAGCCTTGCATACATATTGTTGCGGAACTGCTCTGTCATATCGTCCATTTGCTGTTCGATACACGCTACCGTACTGTGCCATTCTTTATAGTCTCTCGGCTTTTCCTGTAACAGCGCAAAAAGTCTCTGACACGTTTCCTGCATCTCTGCCAGTTCCTTTCCCGCATCCTTTGAAAAAGTGATATGCTTTTCTGTAAGCATTTTTAAATATCCTGCAATATTCGTCGCATGGTCGCTGATCCTCTCAATATTTCCTGTAATCGTAAATAAAGAGTTGAAGACCCTGCTTCCTGACGTTGTTGTCTCAAACGATACCGCAGAAGTAATATATCTGGAAATTTCTTTGTTCAGAAAATCCACATATTCTTCTCTTTCAAGCACACCTGCGAGCATATCTTTGCTTCTTTTTTCAATCGTATCAAATGCTTCCTGTACATTTTTTCCCGCCATGTCCATCATGCGGAACAGCTCTTTTCTAATTCCTTCCACGCAGACCATAGCCGCGCCAAGCTTCTCTGTACGCATATGCTTCAGATCAAGCAGATACTGCACATGCATTCCTTCTTCCGGCTGCCCTCCTTTTGGCTCTTTCAGAAGTACCATTGCAATCTTTCCAAGCCATGTGCCGACAGGAAGCAGAAGAAGCGTCGTAACAACATTGAACATCGTATGCAGATTGGCGATCTGTGCAGGCGCATTTCCGACCGTCCAGCTCTCTACCAGCGGTATGATCGGCGTAGCGAGACACAGGATCGTAAAAACGACCGTACCAAAAACATTGAACATAATGTGGATCAGCGTCGTTCTTCTTGCATTTACATTTGTTCCGATAGAAGCCAGAAGAGCCGTAATACACGTACCGATATTCTGCCCGAACAATACGAACGCCGCGCTTCCAAGACCGATCGCGCCGCTGTCTGCCAGTGTCTGCAATATTCCAACAGAAGCAGATGAGGACTGGATCAGCGCGGTAAATACCGTTCCGGCGGCAATACCGAGCAGCGGATTTTCAAAATTTGTCAGGATACTTACAAAATCCTCCGAAGCAGCCAGAGGCTTCATCGCTTCACCCATCATATCCATACCTATAAAAAGGATACCGAGTCCTGCCATGATCTCTCCCGTATGCTTCAGCTTCTCATTTTTTAAAAATACGATAGCAGCTACTCCCAGAAATGCCATCAGCGGCGCGATCGCTCCGACGTCCAGTGCGATCAGCTGTCCTGTGATCGTCGTACCGATATTGGCTCCCATAATGATCCAGATCGCCTGATTCAGCGTCATCATTCCCGAATTTACGAATCCTACCACCATGACCGTAGTAGCCGAAGAGGACTGAATGATAGCTGTGATCAGCGCGCCTGCCAATACGCCGGTAAATCTGTTTGCAGTCAGCCTCTCCAGAATGCCTTTCATTCTGCTTCCGGCTGCCGATTCCAGTCCGGCGCTCATCATCTGCATGCCGTATAAAAACAGCGCCAGTCCTCCAAGTAATCCCATCGCATATGTAAAATTCATAATATATATTCCTCACTTTTTCTGCTTTTGCGTCCGCTATTTTTCTCCTGCTTTCTGCTCTCGCATCCGTCTTTTCTGCTTCTGCTTTCTGCTTTCGCGTCTGCCTTTTCTGCTTCTGCTTTCTGCTCTCGCGTCCGCCTTTTTTCCTCTGCTTTCGCTTTTCGCATCCGCTATTTTCGTCTGTCTTTTGCGTTCGCGCTTCTTACATCAGTTTTTTTCTTTGCCCTCGGTCCTCTCATCCGTGCTGCTCTCTTTCGCGTCCCTTTTTAAAGAGCCTCCGTTGTCAAACCACCATCCCCAGACTCCGACTCCCAGTGCGACAGCACATATTATTCCTACAAAAATATTCTCTACCATAATATCCTCCTATTATGAGCATACAGAAATAAGCATACCTCTCTTTCCGTATGCTCTAATTCTCTTATTTTTTTGTCCATACTTCTGCCGTACTCTTCCTGTTTTTTTATACGGCAAAATGACCTGCATCAGTTCAGGCCCTATTGTGTAATAATTGGGAATTTTGATCAGATTCGTTTTTTTCCATCAGATTTGTGTATATAATCCGTGACAAGTCCGTACGGATATTTCGATACGGAAACTGCGTTCTCCAAGCCCGTGCGGAAAACCCCATGTCTTAGAGCAAAGAATTTCTGGCACAAAAATCCGGAGGATAGTCCTATCCCCCTTCTCTGATTTACATGGCGCAAAGCTGCCGCTCTAAGCTCTGTACTCCTGCGGACACCAAGCATTTCCGCAGTACAGCATTCCACTCCGGTAAGCACAGCGCGGGAAGCTTCTATACAAGACGTCTTTGTATTCTCAGGCGCGCGCATAAATGCAGCGTCCGCTCTCACAGCGTCCCCGCAGATTCCTGAAATCATCATAATAAGCGCAAGCAAAAGCCCTGCGAATCTATGGAATTTTGTACGCACACCGCTTCCCCCTTCCTGTTCTTTGTTTCTGTACCGATCCAATGCCGGAATTGGATAGACAGTATCAATATGCGTATAAAAACGCAATCGCATTAAACATAATATGTTCTGGTCGTTGCGTCAAGTGTTTTTTGCCTGATAATTTGAAATAGCAGTTGAAAGTGTTGACAACAGCCGAAAAAAACTGTATAGTTAGGGAGTCCGTGCAGCTGGGGAGTTAGCGGTGCCCTGTACCTGCAATCCGCTACAGCAGGAGTGATGCCGAACCGAGGGCGTTTTGTTGTAAAGCTGCCCCTGATAAGTGATGTTGACGTTTGGGTCTTGCGCAACAGAAATCCGTGAACCGTGTCAGGTCGGGAACGGAGCAGCACTAAGCGGAACCTTCTGTGTGCCGCGAGGCAGCCTGAATCGAGTTAACTGTCAGGGTAACGTTTGTGGCAGGCGTTCAAAGGGAGGCGCACGGATTTTTATTTTGTCAGAAACACACAGCGGCATATTTGCGAATCTCTTAACTTGCGCGCAATGTGCTTTACAATAGATCGATTTCAGTCTTTACAGGGAGCGAGGTCACATGGTCACAATACCTGAAGTCTCTTTGGAGACAGATGAAAAATTTATGCGCGAAGCGCTGCGTCAGGCAAAAAAGGCCTATGCGCTGTGCGAAGTACCGATCGGCTGCGTGATCGTCTATGAAGGA
>CATZPU010000108.1 GCA_958422845.1 uncultured Lachnospiraceae bacterium
TCATCATCTCATCGCCTTCGTAAATATTTCCGAGGTCTTTTACCGGCCAGTAGCTGGAAGCCTTTACACTCTCTACTACCTGCTTTTCGTCATTTGCCATAAAGTCGATGAATGTCTTTGCTGCTTCGATCTTCGCTTCATCGCCGTTATCAAAGATACCGAATCCCCAGATACCGCCGCAAAGCTTCGGCTCGCCGCTCTCTGTCGGGAAGGACATCGGAAGAACGTCAAATGCGATATTTTCTACATTATTCTTTTCCTGTGCGATATTCCAGCAGAATGCCATAGCCAGTGTGCCGTTGCAGAACAGGTTGATCTCGTCTGCGCCCTGAAGAGATGCGTCGAAGTTGATTCCCTCTGTATTTGCAAGGAGCTCAAGAGCCTTGATATTCTCTTCGCTGTCAGCCGTATACTCTGTGTGCTCAGGATTTGTAAATGTGCCGCCGTACAGGTTGTTTACAAGTGCGCGCGTACCCTGATCGCCGCCCTGACCGCCGCAGTATACTGCCGCTACATTCTCCTGACCGGAAGCATACACTGCCTCAACAGCCTTTACAAAGTTCTCTGTCGTCCATGTGCGTGTCTCTTCATCGAGATACTGCAAAGCGTCTGCCGCTTCAAAAACGTCTCTGTTGATCGCCATCGTATGAGCTGTCATACAAAGCGGATACTCATAAAATACTCCGTCGTTGTTCTGGCATGCTGCCTCTACGGAATCGTAGATCGCTTCCTTCGCCTCATCTGTCCACAGATCTGCAAGGTCTACCATCAGCCCCTTTGCACCCCAGTTTGCCACGAGACGCTCCGGTCCTTCCATTACGAGATCAGGAGCCTGTCCGCCCTCGATCGCCGTATTGATCTTGTCGTCGCCGTTCGTGTAGTCGAGGTACTCCACCTTAACCTTGATGTCCGGATGAGCCTCATTGAAGCTTGCCAGCAGCCCTTCTACTGTAGCTGCATCTCCCCAGCTTCCGATCGGGTACGTCCACAGCGTGATCTCAGTAGCTTCTTCTGCCGCTGCGCTGCCTGCAAATGCAGAAACCGCCATAGCACCTGTCAGTGCAACCGCCAAAACTTTACGTAACTTCATACTTCATATCCTCCTTTAATTTTTTCGCGTTCCATGTTTTATGTATATTTCGCACAAAACCGTTAGTTCTAAATTATCATTTATTCTTTAATATGTCAATACTTTTTCCAAAAAATATATTTTTCATCTGCGTATTGACTATATTTTTACATTTTTATGCTTATTTTTTATATTATTCGACAGTATTCGCAGGTGTGTTCCCTATATATCCGAAGCATCCTGCACAAGCTGCAGAACCTTCTCACCGAGCGCTTCGGCAAGCTGACTATGCCCCTGCGCAGTCAGATGCATAAAGTCCACGCCATTTGGCCCGTCTGTAATGACCTTGTTCGCGTCGAGATAATGACAGCCAAGCTGCGAAGCAAGCGCCTCATATTCTGCCGCAAGCCCCTCTGATTTTTCTGCACAGCCGCGCCCCATTGTAGCCGCGCATGCAGTATGCGCATACTCTCTGCCGATATTCTGCGGCGTTACGAGCAGAATATTCGGACGTCCGCCGCTCCAGCATTCCTCTACCGAGATCGCTTTTTTGATGAGCCTTCCCATCCCGATCGCAATACACTCCGCCGACGCGCCAAATCTCTCTTTCGTGTCATTTGTGCCGAGCATGATAATGAGCAGATCGATCAGCTCATGACTTTTTAAGCATGGATAAATATAATCGAGCCCCGACATTCCCTCATGGATCGGATCGTTAAAGCAGGTCGTCCTGCCGCTTAAACCCTCCTCTATGACGAGATAATCAGCGCCAAGTTTTTTTTGCAGAAGCTGCGTCCATCTGTGCTCTTCATCGAACCTTCCGTTCGTTTCTGCCCAGTAGCCGTGCGTATTTGAATCGCCAAAACATAATATATGCTTCTTCATAGTCTATACTCCAAACCACAATTCTATCCTGCTGCTTTTACAGATCTTTCGTATCTGCGATCGCCTGCTTAATGTCGCGATACAGCTCAACAAGCTTCGGATCATCAAGCGCAACCGGAAGGAACGGCAGTCTCGGATCGCCCATCGGACATCCGTCCAAAGAAATGATTCCTTTTACTGCGCCGTGCATAGACGCAAAGGAGCACAGTCTGTAGATCAGAGGTGTGACGATATTCTGCACCTGCGCTGCTTTTTCCCACTCACCGCGCGCGATCAGCTCGTCCATCTTGATATACAGCTCCGGCATTGCGCCGTATGTACCGCCGATTCCGGCATCTGCGCCGAGAAGCCGTCCTGCTACGAACTGCTCGTCCGGTCCGTTAAATACGATGAAATCCTTTCCGCCTGCCAGTTTGAAGCGCAGAATGTCCTGAGCCGGATCTGAAGAACACTTCACGCCTGCAACACGCTCATTTTCAAGCATTCTGCCAAAGAGGTTCATAGAGAGATTGAAGCCTGTAAGCTGCGGGATATTATAGATAAAGAACGGCAGATCAGCAGCCTTTGTGATCTCGGTCCAGTGCTGGTATACGCTCTCCTCGCTCGGACGGTAGTATACGCACGGAACAGCCGATGTAGCGGCAGCGCCGATCTTCTCTGCATGCTCTGCAAGAATGCAGGAATGTCTCGTATCAGGGCAGCCGACATGAACGATAATATTCATATCGTCTCCAACCTCATTTACAACTGTCTCTGCAACAAGCTTTCTTTCTTCTGTATCGAGCAGGAATCCCTCGCCCGTACTTCCGCAGACGTACATCTGCTTCACGCCCTTGTCACGGAAATAACGCGATACGCGCTTTACCGCATCGACGTCCACGCTGCCGTCTGCTGCAAACGGTGTATTCAGTGCAACCGTTACATGTTTAAATTTGTTAATATCATACTTTGACATAATGATCCTCCTGTTCATTTATTCATCTCAAAAAGAGTGCGTCAATAGCTACCGTGCGTCTACTGCGCTGATAAAACGCTGTGCGATCTCCAACGGTCTCGTGATCGCGCCGCCTACTACGACTGCAAACGCGCCCGCATCAAGCACCTCGACCGCCTGCTGCGGATAATGAATGCGTCCTTCTCCAATGACCGGAATATCAACAGCAGCCGCAAGGCGCTTTACGAGCTCGTAATCCGGTCCGTCTGTTTTTTCTGTATAGCTTGTATATCCGCTCATCGTCGTGCCTACGATGTCCACGCCGAGCTTCCACGCATTGATTCCTTCTTCGTATGTAGAAATATCAGCCATCAGTACGGCATCCGGATACTTTGTCCGCACCTCCGTAATAAACTCGCTGACGGTCTTTCCGTCTCCGCGTTTCTGCTGCGTACAGTCAAGCGCAATAATATCCGAGCCTGCCGCTACAAGATCGTCTACCTCCTTCATCGTCGGTGTGATGTAGCTCTCAAAACCCTCATACTGCACCTTGACAAGACCGATCACAGGAAGTCCCGTCTCCTCTTTGATCGCAATGACGTCACGGATACTGCTTGTACGGATCATCGGTGTGCCCGCCTGCTTTGCCGCACGCGCCATCAGATACATGATGGACTTTTCCTCCACATATAATGGCTCGCCCGGAACAGCCTGACAGGAAACGATTACCTTCCCTTTTATCCGTTCAAAAAGTTCCTCTTTTTTCATACTGTCTCCTTTCTTATTTCTTTCATTGTATTTTCTTTTCAGTTAATTCTAATTTAACATATATATTTTCTAATTTCAATTATCTGTTTTTTCGTTCTATTCTCAATATTTTATGACAGACCGTGTATCATACCGTTATTTTGAACCTTCCTTATCCCTTTGCGCGATCATTTCAGAGAATTTCCCGCCTGATACAGGAAGCCTTACCGGCTGATCGCACCACGAGGATACGTAAGCGCCATGAATGATCTGCAAAGAGCCAAGCCCGTCTTTAAGGGAGCACTGTATATCTGCCTTTCCCAAAACGGCATCGATAAAGTTCTGTATCGTCGCCGCCTGCTGTATCTTGTTGTCGCTGTCGTCAAATGTATACTGCTCCACAGCTCCGTCTATCTTCGCAAAGGAATCGCGGCACTGCTTTGCGTGTTCACGCTCATCCACATCCAGACGTAATATCTCCACCTGCGAATCCTCAGTAACTGTGATTCTTCCTCTCGTACCGCAGATCTCCAACCGGTTCGTCCCCGGACATTCATGCGCAGAAGCCAGAAAATGACCGTGCGCACCGTTTTCGTATTCCAGAAACAGTTCCGCTTCATTCTCCACCTGTATCGGACGATCTACCGTAGAACAGCGTGCCATCACCGCAGCCGGCATGCCGCACAGCCACTGCATCAGGTCAAGCTGATGAGAAGCCTGCGTCATCAGGATGCCGCCGCCCTCGCTGCCCCAGCTTCCCCTCCATGAACCAGAAGCATAGTACGCCTCTGTCCGGTAGAGATCTGTGATGATCCATGTACACCGCACAAGCTCCCCGATCCCGATCTCTGACAGATACTGTTTTACGAAGCGGTATGCTTTCGAGGCTCTTCGATTGTACATCACCCCGCAGACAAGCTTGGGAGATCGCGACAGACACTCCAGTACGTCCTCCACTTCTTCCTCATAGATCCCCACAGGTTTTTCTACCAGTATATGGATCCCTGCCTCTGCTGCCATCTTCGCCATCCGTGGATGCTCTCCGTGAGGCGTACAGATCAGCACCGCATCAATGCAGCCAGAATCAAGCATCTGTGCATAATCCGAAAAATATCGGGACTCCAGCCTGAATCTTTCTTTCAGCTCCATCACCTTCTTCTCGCTTCTGCTGCACAAAGCCGCAAGCTCCATATCGCGGACTTTTCCCTGCGCGATCAGCTCAATATAATCCGAAGCAATCGTTCCTATGCCGACAATTCCAAGTCTTACCATAATTTTTCCAGATCCCTCCTGCCAAATACAAAACCCGCTCTACAGCAAAACCTTCACTACAAATTTTTCGATCTGTACCGGCTCTCCAATCGCAACCTTTACCTTATGCCCGTCCTCAGGAAACAGGATCAGGGCTTTTCCAAAAGAAAGCTGCATCCAGTGCTCTACCGGACCGCTGCATTTGAGGAAATCCTCTTTTTCATTCTGCTCCTCCACTGCGAGCGCAGAAATATGGGAGACTCCGATTTTTTCTTTTCCGGAAGCTACTACCTGAATATCTGCATACTTTAAATGTGC
>CATZPU010000109.1 GCA_958422845.1 uncultured Lachnospiraceae bacterium
CAGGCTCCGTATTCTTTTTACGGAAATCTGAGCATTTTTATAGAATACTTATTTTTGAAGTTTTTCCTCCTCTTCCATCTCGGCAAGCAGATCCTCTCTGCTTTTCGGATCTTCGATCCTCTACAGATCGCTGTAACGCTTTTTCCTGCACAGAAACGAAACAAGCTTTGCCATATACCTTTCGCTTTCGGTTTTTCCTTCTTCTCTTGCTTCTTTTTGTTTTACTTCAATATCCTTTTCATAATCATACTGAGCGATCAACATATTCGTTACCTCCGATCCTCTTTCTGATAAATAATCCGTTAAGATTCCCTTCTGCATACACTCCTCTATTGCAGATTTCAGTTTCTCCTTCTGACCTTTGTATTTTGATACAACATCGACAAATTCGCAGTATTCCTTTAAGATGGGACATTCTTCTAAAAGTTTTGTATTCATACCTCTATTGAGATTGTATACATGGACGATTACTTCCAGATCAAATGCCGGTCTTCCTTTTACGAGAAACGAATCAGACAGCTTTAATATCTTATGCGCCGGATACTCCTTTTCCCCGTTGTAGAATACATAAAATTCCGGTGTAGGAAGGGGAATACGCTTTTCCTTATACCGATCCTCTACCGCCAGAAGCGTCTCATAAAGTCTGCCGATATACAGCAGGAAACGCAGCGGCATGTTTTCGTTTATCGTGCTCTGATGCTCTCCCAGAACGAATATCTTTTCCCTTATCAGAAAGGATATATCATTCTGGAAATCTTTATACATCGCATCCTCCAGCTTCAGCATCCGCACCTCTTCGGGATCGTCGTAATGACTGCCGCTCAGCGCATTATACAGGCTAAGCGCATTTGCTTTTGCACCCCGATAACGAAAAAATAAATCTACGAATACACTGTCCCTGTAGTTTCTGTTTTCTTTGCTCAAATTTCTTCCTCCTTCTCAGGAGGGCAACCGCAGTCTTCACGGATTTCAGCCCTCGGTATATGTTTGCAGTTTCCATATACCTCTCCCCACCAAACCGACTACTGCGTTTCTTTTATTATACGCAATCCCTGACCGGATTGCAACAAAGGGAGGATTTATTTGCAACATGTGTTTCCCTTAAATACCCAAATAACCCCGAAATACTTCATCTTCAAATAGACAATTGACATTTCCCGTTTCTTTCCAGTATACTCTGTTATAATGCTTTCGCAGCCGCGCCTTGCCTGCGCGCGTAAAGAGCGCAGCGCGGCAGGATCGTGCTTCGTGAAAGCTTTGTAAAATCGCCTGAGTGTGCAGAGCACGCTTTTATTCTAAAGGAGTTACTATGATTTTAAATGTGAAAAATTTAAGTCACGGTTTCGGAGACCGCGCGATCTTTGACAATGTTTCCTTCCGCCTTTTAAAAGGCGAGCATATCGGACTGATCGGGGCGAACGGAGAAGGAAAATCTACTTTTATGAATATCATCACCGGAAAGCTGATGCCTGATGAGGGTACGGTGGAATGGGCAAAGAATGTCCGCGTCGGTTATCTTGATCAGCATGCTGTCCTCGAAAAAGGCATGACGATCCGCGACGTTCTCAAATCTGCATTTTCTTTTTTATTTGAGATCGAAGAGACGATGAACCGGATGTTTGAACAAATGGGCGAAGCGTCGCCTGAAGAAATGGAACGTCTGCTTGAAGAGACCGGAACGTATCAGGAAATGCTCGAACAGCACGATTTTTATATGATCGACGCAAAGGTGGAGGAGATCGCACGCGCGCTCGGTCTTATTGAGATCGGTCTGGAACGCGATGTTACGGAGCTCTCCGGCGGGCAGCGTACAAAGGTACTGATGGCAAAGCTTCTTCTTGAAAAGCCGGACATCCTCCTGCTCGACGAGCCGACGAATTATCTCGACGAACAGCATATTGAATGGCTCAAGCGCTATCTGAATGAGTACGAGAACGCTTTTATCCTGATCTCGCATGATATTCCATTTTTAAATAGTGTCATCAATCTGATCTACCATATGGAAAATCAGCAGCTTGACCGTTATCCCGGAGATTACGATAAATTTCAGGAAGTCTACGCAATGAAAAAAGCGCAGCTTGAAGCCGCCTACAACAGACAGCAGCAGGAGATCAGTGAATTAAAGGATTTCGTTGCAAGAAATAAAGCGCGTGTCGCTACGCGCAACATGGCAATGGCAAGGCAGAAAAAGCTTGATAAGATGGATATGATCGAACTTGCAAAAGAAAAGCCGAAGCCGGAGTTTCATTTCCTGACTGCACGTGCTTCCGGAAAGGTGATCTTTGAGACTTCCGACCTTGTGATCGGATATGACGAACCGCTTTCCAAACCTTTAAATATCCGTATGGAGCGCGGACAGCGCATCGCTCTTACAGGTGCAAACGGTATTGGTAAAACAACTCTTTTAAAAAGCATCCTCGGACTGATCCCTCCGTATTCCGGCAGCGTGCAAAGAGGAGATTATCAGTACATCGGTTATTTTGAGCAGGAAGCTGCTCCTGATAATTCTACTACGTGCATCGAGGAGATCTGGCAGGAGTTCCCCTCCCTTACGCAGTACGAGGTGCGTTCCGCACTGGCAAAATGCGGACTGACGACGAAACACATCGAAAGTCAGGTGCGCGTCTTAAGCGGCGGCGAACAGGCAAAGGTGCGGTTGTGCAAGATCATCAACCGCGAGACGAATATCCTGCTGCTTGACGAGCCGACCAATCATCTTGATGTGGATGCCAAAGACGAATTAAAGCGTGCGCTTTTGGAATACAAAGGAAGCATCCTGCTGATCTGCCATGAACCGGAATTTTACCGCGACGTCGTTACAGAGGTCTGGGACTGTCAGGAGTGGGCGACGAGAATCCCGTAACTTCCGCCGCCATGAAACGACAGAACATATCACCCCGCTCATTATAAAAAAGGAGGCTTTTGTATGTTTATTCCAGTATTACTTTTTACCCTCGGACTGATCCTTCTGATCTTCGGCGGCAACCGCTTTGTAGACGGTGCGACCGGAATCGCGTACCATTTCCATATCCCTGAGCTGATCGTCGGAGCCACGATCGTCTCTATCGGAACAACGCTTCCTGAGGTTATGGTATCTGCGACTTCTGCGCTTGGAGGTCACGGCGAGATCGCATACGGCAATGCCATCGGTTCTATCATCTGCAATACCTCGCTGATCGCAGCCGTGACGATCGCGGTGCGTCCGGGCAAGCCTGACCGAAGATCGCTTGTCGTACCGGTGCTTTTCTTTTTTGCCGCTGCCCTTTTTTACACCTTCACCGCATACCGTTTCGGGCACTTTAGCCGAGGCTCAGGTATCATACTGCTTGCATTGTTTCTTGTTTACATGGTGTATATCATCCGGCATAATCTGCCGGAACGAACGGCAACCAGCGCTTCGTCTTCATCTGCTTCCGGCGGTGCAGAAAAAGCGGAGGACAAACAAAAAGAAACTCATTCCATCATAATGAATCTTCTGTCTCTCGTCATCGGAGCCGTCACGATCGCCATCGGAGCAGACCTTCTCGTGGACAACGGAACACTGATCGCACAGGCGCTCGGCGTACCGGAATCCGTGATCGCACTTACTTTCGTAGCGCTTGGAACGTCTCTTCCTGAGCTTGTCACAGCGATCACATCGCTGATCAAAGGACACAGTTCACTTTCGCTTGGCAATATCATCGGAGCGAACCTGTTCAATCTCGTTCTCGTAAGCGGTATCTCGATCACGCTTGCGCCGTTCGATATTCCTCAGGGTTCCATGATTGCCGGACACAATGCGTCCCTCGTCCTCGACATTCCGCTGATGTTCGTCGTGATGCTGATTCTGACGCTTCCGGTATTCGTCCGCAATAAGCTCTCCCGCATACAGGGAATCCTGCTGCTCGCGCTCTATGCGGCATACTGTATCTTCCAATTTACGATGTAGAAGATATTTCCATGGCATGAAACAAAGAGACGCTGCAATATGCATCCGGCAGATCTCAGCCGGAGTAAGTATTTTGCAGCGTCTCTTTTTGACTATTATAATATTTGATCTTCCATCAAATCATACAGCTCTTTTTATATTTTACATCACGCTTCCATTTTATCCAGATATTCCGCAAATACCTGAAGCGCTTCTTCTACCGGTTCCGGTGCAGACATATCTACGCCGCAGATCTTCAGCAAGTCGATCGGATCCTGTGAGCAACCGCCGCTTAAGAACTGCTTATACTTCTTCACGATTCCCGGCTCGCCTGAAAGTATCTTGCTGCTGATCGCGATCGCCGCAGCAAAGCCCGTCGCATACTGATATACGTAAAACGGCGTATAGAAGTGCGGGATACGCGCCCACTCATACGCGATCTCAGGATCGGAGATCATATCCTCGCCGAAATACTTTTCATTGAGCTCTTTGTAAATAGAACAGATCTGCTCCGCTGTGAGCATACCGCCTTTTTCTACGATACTGTGGGTAAGCATCTCGAACTCTGCAAACATCGTCTGACGGAACATGGTCGACTTAAACTGCTCAAGGAAGTAATTGATCAGATATTTTTTCTCTGTCTCGTCCTGTGTGCGGTCCATCAGATCGTGGATCAGCAGAGCCTCGTTACACGTTGAAGCAACCTCTGCAACAAAAATGCGGTAGCCTGCATTCAGATAATTCTGCGCATGATCGGAATACCAGGAATGAAGCGCGTGCCCCATCTCATGCGCCAGTGTAAAGACATTGTTCAGCGTACTGTTGTAGTTCAAAAGGACGTACGGATGCGTGCCGTACGCGCCCCATGAATACGCGCCGGTACGTTTTCCCTCATTTTCATAGACGTCTATCCAGCGGTTGTCAAAGCCTTCCTGCAAAAGCGCCTGATAATCCTCACCAAGCGGGGCCAGTCCGCGCTTTACGATCTCCTTTGCTTCCTCAAAGGTATATTCCTTTTCCGGACGCTCTACCATCGGCGCATATACGTCATACATGTGAAGCTCCGGCACATTCAGAAGCTTTTTGCGCAGGCGCACATAGCGGTGCATCTGCGGCAGCGCTTTATGCATTGTTTCGATCAGGTTGTGATAGACCTCCACCGGAACGCTGCTCGCATCAAGAGCAGCCTCCATGGCATTATTGTAGCGGCGCTCTTTTGCAAAGAAATCCGCCTGCTTCGCATTCGCATAATAAATCGATGCAAGTGTGTTCTGGAACTG
>CATZPU010000110.1 GCA_958422845.1 uncultured Lachnospiraceae bacterium
ATACCGCTTGAGGCGGTGAAGGATGCGGGAAAATTTCTCATAGAGATCATGCCGCTTATGTTTATTCCGGCGGCTGTGGGGCTTACGCAGTCGTGGGGAAGGATAAGACCGATCCTCGTTCCGCTCGTTATTGTGACGGTCGTATCTACAGTGCTTGTCATGGCGGTGTCCGGCCGCGTGACGCAGGCAGTGATCCGCAGGAAGGAAGGGCGTGACGCGAAATGAAAGAGATGTTGGGCAATTCCGTGTTTTTTGGTGTGATGGTCAGCGTGCTTGCGTATGAGCTGGGCGTACTTTTAAAGCGCAGACTGAAATGGGCGGTCTGCAATCCGCTTCTCGTTTCGATCATTCTGGTGATGGTGATCCTTGCCGTGCTCGGCGTCGATTATGAGGACTATAATGAAGGTGCACAGCTTTTATCGTATCTGCTGACGCCTGCGACCGTCTGTCTGGCGATCCCGCTGTACGAGCAGATGTCTCTTCTTAAAGATCATGCGAGAGCGATCGCGGCAGGCGTAGTCTCCGGTGTTTTGACGAGTCTGATCTCCATTCTTGCAATGGCGGCCGTATTCGGGTTCAGTCATGAAGAGTATGTGACGCTTCTGCCGAAGTCGATCACCACGGCGATCGGTATGGGCGTATCCGAGGAGCTTGGCGGTATCGTGACGATCACAGTCGCAGTCATTATTGTGACGGGAATTTTAGGAAATGTGATCGGAGAATTTGTTTTCCGGCTGTTTAAGATCGAGGAGCCGATCGCAAAGGGGATCGCGCTTGGTTCTGCATCTCATGCGATCGGGACGGCGAAGGCGATGGAGATCGGTGAGATCGAAGGAGCGATGAGCAGTCTTTCTATCGCGGTAGCGGGGCTTCTCACCGTGATCGGAGCGTCCGTATTTGCCGGATTTTTATAAGAAAGACGGTTCACAGATCAGAATTTGAGCAGTATCGGCAGTGATGCGCCGAATTTTGCGCCAGTCTTGAAGCGGAGGGTCGTGCAGAAGATGTGCGCCCTCCGTTTTGTATCACAAAATTATAAATTATATTTTACAGACCGGAGCGTTTGCGGCAAAGGTCGTGAAAAAGTAACAGGAAGGCGGTTCTATGCAGGAAATTTTAATGGACAGTGTGTTGGATTGTCTGAAGCTTCTGCCGTTTCTCTATTTGTCGTATCTGGCAGTGGAGTATGCGGAGCACAAGATGAGCGAAAAAACAAAGATCATGATCTACCGCGCCGGAAAAGCAGGTCCGGTGATCGGAGCGCTGATCGGCGTGATACCTCAGTGCGGGTTCGCGGCTGCGGCTGCCGGACTGTTTGCGGGGGGAATGCTTTCTCCAGGCACACTTTTAGCGGTGTTTCTTTCTACCTCAGATGAGATGCTGCCGATCATGATCTCGGAGGGGATCGCTGTATCGGTGATCATCAGGATACTGGCGGTAAAGGTCGTTGTGGCGATCCTCGCCGGACTTGCGCTTGATTTTCTCGTGCAGAAGGTGCTCGGACGCAGGAATGAGCTGTCGGAGCATCCGCATATGTGCGAGCATGACCACTGCGGCTGTTCGGAACACGGGATATGGCAGTCGGCGCTTTCTCATACGGTGCGCACAGCGGGATTTCTGTTTTTGATCTCACTGGCGATCGGACTGCTGATGGAATTGTTTGATCTGCACGGCTTCTCTCATACGATCGCGGGAATGCGCGGCGTTACAGAGCTTGCGGCAGGGCTTGTCGGTATGATACCGAACTGTGCGGCGTCCGTTTTGATCACGCAGCTCTATCTGGAAGGTATACTGGGAAGCGGAGCATTGTTTTCAGGGCTTTTGTGTGGAGCAGGCACAGGGCTTCTCGTATTGTACCGCGAAAATGCAGGCAGAAAAATGAATCTCGCTATCACGGCTGCGCTCTATGTGAGCGGCACGGCGGCAGGTATCATCATCGGGATGCTTGGCGTGCTGTGAGAGAAGCGGCGCAGTACGTGCGTGAGTGCGATGCATAGACGGACGGGAATGTAAAAAGTGAAGATGTGTATTGAATAATTACGAAAGGATGCAGGATATGGATTATATAGTAAGAGCAACGGCTGCAAATCAGCAGATACGCGCATTTGCAGCGACAACACGCGAGATGGTAGAGACGGCGCGCAGCTATCACAATACGAGTCCGGTAGCGACTGCGGCTCTCGGAAGACTTTTAAGCGCAGGCGCGATGATGGGCGTGATGATGAAGGGAGAGAAGGACCTCCTTACCTTGCAGATCAAAGGAAGCGGCCCGATCGGCGGAATCACAGTTACGGCGGATTCCTCTGCCAATGTCAAGGGATATGTGCAGAATCCGGCTGTCATGATACACGCGAATGAAAACGGAAAACTGGACGTCGGCGGCGCGATCGGCATCGGTATTTTAAATGTGATCAAGGATCTTGGAATGAAGGAACCGTACGTAGGACAGTGCGAGCTGAAAACGGGAGAGATCGGAGATGACCTGACGTATTATTTTGCGGTATCGGAGCAGGTGCCGTCGTCCGTCGGACTCGGCGTTTTGATGGAAAAAAATAATACGGTGCGTCAGGCGGGCGGTTTTATCATACAGCTTATGCCGTTTACATCTGATGAGGTGATCGACCGGCTTGAGGCAAAACTGGCGCAGACAACGTCTGTGACAGCAATGCTTGATCAGGGAATGACGCCGGAGCAGATTCTGGAGGAACTGCTTGGTGAGTTCGGCGTGGAGATCACGGACAAGATACCGACACAGTACCGCTGCGACTGCTCGAAAGAGCGTATCGAGTGCGCGCTGATCAGTATAGGCAAAAAGGATCTGAAGGAAATGATCGAGGACGGCGAGACGATAGAAGTAGGCTGTCAGTTCTGCAATAAAAAATATCAGGTGACTGTTGATGAGTTAAAGGAGCTGCTTGCAAGAAGCAGCCGGTAAAGGCAGGGATATTTTCGCACGGGAATATTTCTTATGAGAAAATATTGATTTAAGATGGGAAAACCTTAGGAGAGGGGAACAGCATGAGAGACGGATTTGTGAAAGTGGCGGCGGCAACGCCGGAAATCAGGGTGGCAGATTGTGGATTTAATGCGGAGCGTATCTGTGAGCAGCTCGACGAGGTGCTTACGCAAAAGGCAAAGATCATTGTTTTTCCGGAGCTTTGTGTGACGGGATATACGTGCGGCGATCTGTTCTGGCAGGAGACGCTGCTTGATAGCGCAAAGCATGAGCTGTACCGTATTCTTGCGCATACGCGGGGCAGGGATGCTCTCGTATTTGTAGGAATGCCGTGGGAAAAAGACGGTAAGCTCTATAATGTGGCGGCGGCGCTCTTTGACGGCAGGCTTATCGGTCTTGTTCCGAAACGCCATCTGCCTAATTACAATGAATTTTATGAAGCGCGGTATTTTGCGCAGGGGAATGAACGTATTGAGTGGGTGAAATTTGAAGGACAGCCTGTACCGTTCGGTATAAAACAGCTTTTTTGCTGCGAGCATCCGCAGGGGCTTTGCGTAGCTGCGGAGATCTGCGAGGATCTTTGGGCTCCGGTTCCGCCAAGTGTACAGCATGCGCTTGCCGGTGCAAACGTTATCGTGAATCTTTCTGCGAGTGATGAGGCGGCAGGCAAGAGCTCATACAGGGAAAGGCTGATAGGCGGTCAGTCTGCCAGACTGCTTTGCGGCTACATCTATGCAAATGCGGGAGAGGGCGAATCGACGCAGGATCTCGTGTTTGGAGGACACGATCTGATTGCGGAGAACGGTCATCTGCTCGCACAGTCGCAGCGTTTTACGACGGGGGTAACGTATTCGGAGATCGACATTTCCGGACTTCGGGAAAAACGCCGCAGGATGACGACGTTTGAAACAGAGGGCGGAAATGAGTACGAAAAGGTTCGGTTTGCGCTTAAGGATGAGGAGACGTATCTGACGCGCACCTTTGATCCGTCTCCGTTTGTGCCGTCCGACCGGACAGAGCGTGAAAAGAGATGCGAAGAGATATTGATGCTGCAGGCTCTGGGACTGAAAAAACGTATGAAGCATACGAACTGCAAAAATCTTGTTGTGGGAATTTCAGGAGGACTTGATTCGACGCTTGCATTGCTTGTGATGACAAAGACCTGCGATATGCTGGGGCTTTCCCATGACTTCATGACGGCTGTGACGATGCCGGGCTTCGGGACGACGGACCGCACGTACCAGAATGCGTGCGAGCTTACCAGACTTTTAGGAGCGCGTCTTTTGGAAGTAGATATTCGGGATGCGGTAAATCAGCATTTTAAGGACATCGGACACGATGCCGCAGTGCATGATGTGACGTATGAGAACAGTCAGGCGCGGGAGCGGACGCAGATTCTGATGGACATTGCAAATAAAAACGGCGGCATGGTGGTAGGAACAGGCGATATGTCGGAGCTTGCGCTTGGATGGGCGACGTACAACGGGGATCATATGTCGATGTACGGGGTGAACTGCTCCGTGCCAAAGACGCTTGTGCGCTATCTCGTGCGGTATTACGCCGATACGTGCGCAGATCAGGCGATCAGCCGTATTCTGTACGATGTGCTCGATACTCCGGTCAGCCCTGAGCTTCTGCCGCCGAAAGATGGCGAAATATCGCAAAAGACAGAGGATCTCGTCGGACCGTATGAGCTGCATGATTTCTTTTTGTATTATGTGGTGCGCTGCGGTTTTTCTCCGGCAAAAATATACCGCATTGCAAAGTGTGCATTTGCAAAAATGTATGACGATGCAACGATCCTCAAATGGCTGAAAAAATTCTACTGGAGGTTCTTTACGCAGCAGTTTAAGCGCTCCTGCGTGCCGGACGGGCCGAAGGTGGGAAGCGTCGCGCTTTCTCCGCGCGGCGATCTGCGTATGCCGAGCGACGCTTCGGTGCGTATCTGGATCGAGGAGCTTGAGGAGCTGGAGTAAAGGTCAGGCGTCCGCCGCGTAGGAAGAGAACTCAGAAGGTCAGGCGTCTGCCGCGTAGGAGCAGCTCTCTCTGACGATCAGACGGCACGGAAGCTCCATGCGGATGTTCTCACTGTGACCGTGTCTGATGCGGTCAAGCAGGAGCCCTACAGCGTGGTGTGCCATTTCGCGCTT
>CATZPU010000111.1 GCA_958422845.1 uncultured Lachnospiraceae bacterium
GATGCGTACATGAATCAGTTTGATCCGTCGACCGGAGAGCTGATCCAGTAAAACGTGCGGAGGGCGCTGCAAAACGCTGAAAAATGCAACTATTTTGAAAATGGTACTTGATAAATTTACAAAATACTTATATTATAAAAGGAAGTACGGTGAATAGTGGGGATGCCGGGCTACAAAAAGGAGGAACTACGGTGTTAGAGATTATGTCAAATGAAACGGAAGCAGCCGCAAAGATCATAGTGATCGGTGTCGGCGGAGCCGGAAATAATGCAGTAAATAGAATGGTTGAAGATACGATCGGAGGCGTGGAGTTTATCGGAGTGAATACAGATAAACAGGCACTGCTTCTGTGTAAGGCGCCGACTACGATCCAGATCGGTGAAAAGGTTACAAAGGGACTTGGCGCAGGCGCGAAGCCGGAGGTAGGACAGCAGGCAGCCGAGGAGAGTGCAGAAGAGATCCGTCAGGCAGTTCAGGGCGCTGATATGGTGTTTGTTACCTGCGGAATGGGCGGCGGTACAGGTACAGGCGCGGCTCCGGTAGTGGCAGGCATTGCAAAGGAGATGGGCATTCTTACCGTAGGCGTTGTCACGAAGCCGTTCCGCTTCGAGGGCAAGACACGTATGAATAATGCGATGGCAGGTATTGAGCGTCTCAAGGCTAATGTCGATACGCTTATCGTGATTCCGAATGATAAGCTGCTTGAGATTGTTGACCGCAGAACGACGATGCCGGAGTCTCTGAAGAAGGCAGACGAGGTGCTGCAGCAGGCGGTTCAGGGTATTACCGACCTGATCAATCTGCCGGCTCTTATCAATCTCGACTTTGCAGACGTACAGACTGTCATGATCGACAAGGGTATTGCCCATATCGGTATCGGACAGGCTAAGGGTGACGATAAGGCGCTCGAAGCAGTGAAGCAGGCCGTATCGAGTCCGCTGCTTGAGACGACGATCGAAGGCGCTACTCACGTTATCATCAATATTTCAGGAGACATTTCTCTTATCGATGCAAACGAGGCGGCAAGCTACGTTCAGGAGCTCGCAGGCGAGAATGCAAATATTATCTTTGGTGCGCTGTTTGACGATACATACGCAGATGAAGCAAGCGTTACCGTTATCGCGACAGGACTTGACGACAAGGCAGGCGCGCAGGAGAAAACAAAATCACGCAGCAGCTCTGGCTCCATGCCGGAGTTTGGCTTCATGAGAAAGGACAGCCAGGCGACGGTTTCTTCCTTCGCAAAGGCTCCGACGACTCCGCTTCGCGCACCGCAGCTCAATTCTATGCGTACACCGGAGAGCAAGGTGCAGGAGAGAGATATTCAGATCCCTGATTTCCTTAAGAGAAGCTAAGGCATAAGATAAATACGAAAAAGTAAAAAGAAGCAGGTGCGGTCTGTATGAGCCGTACCTGCTTCTTTTTAAATGAAAATTTTGATCATTGTGTCAGTTGCGCCGATCGCAGGCGCGTTAGTCGTAGTAATCGTCGCGGTCATCATCGTCGTGGTCGTCGTGAGCATCGTCATAATCCATCTGATCGCGCGGGGAGACCTTTACCGTGAAAGTAACGCTCTGACCTGTCTTTGTATTCTTACAGGTGATCGTCGTACTTCCGATCTTTCTTGCGTGGAATTCCACTTCATCATCGTAACGGTCGTCATCGTCAAAGCGGACGATGGAGGTATCGCGGATGCTCCACTTCAGATGGCGGTCAGACAGTCCGCGGTATTTTTTGATCTTCAGCTCGAAATCATCTCCGGCTTCTACTGTTCTTACTGCCGGACCGGAGATCCTGATCTTTTTTCCTGACGTCTTTGCATCTTTTACCTTTACCGTGAACGTCACTTTTTTCTTTGTCCCGCGGATCGAACACGTAACCTTTGCAGTTCCTTTTTTGCGGGCGATCATCTCGATCTCGTCATCACTGCGGTCATCGTCGTCGAAGCGCACGAATTTGGAGCCTGAGGTGATCTTCCATCTGAGGTAGTCGTCGTCTGCATCGTACGGAGCAGTGCGGACTCTTAACTTAAATTCTTCTCCGGCAGTGACGGTGATCGTCTTTTTGCCCTCCGCAGAGATCTTTCTCGGTTTTACATCGTCGTCAGCAAAGGCTGTGACAGCCAGTGTAAACAGTACCATGATTCCGAGTACGAGCGCTGCGAATAATTTTTTTCCGTTTGTATGGATCGTGTTTTGTAAAGCTTTCATAATACATCCTCCTTATGTTTTCGATAGCTATATAGTAGCCCTGAAAGATTAAAAGAAAATTAAAAAGGAAAGATCAGGAAAAATATTTTTTCCGTATTGCTTCTACGGGCATCTCGCGTCCCGTCCAGATATGAAACGCCGCCGCGCCCTGATACAGGAGCATGTACAGCCCGTTTGCCGTCCGGCATCCCGCCGCTTTTGCGTCAAGCAGCAGTTTTGTGAAACGCGGCTCGTAGATGATGTCCGATACGAGAAGGCCGCTGTGAAAGCAGGAAGTATCCGCGATCGGAGAACAGTCCGTATCGGGAGCCATGCCGATCGAGGTTGCATTTGCGAGAAGGCTGCTTTTACGGATGACGTTCCTTACGGCAGAGCCGTCTGCAAGATCGGTGACGTCTGCGCGGCAGCCGGTCCGCTCATTGATGAGCGTGGCGAGCCGTATGGCATTGTTCCACGACCGCCCTTTCCGGTTCACGATATGGAGCGCGGGAACGCCGTCGAGAGCTGCCTGTACGGCGATCGAGGAGGCCGCGCCTCCTGCGCCGAGCAGAGTCATCTCTCCGCTTTGTACGTCATAGCCTGTATCTTTTACAGACTGCATAAATCCGATGCCGTCCGTATTATGCCCGATCAGCCGTCCGTTTTCGTTTTTGACGGTATTGACTGCGCCGATCATTGCGGCGGCGGGAGAGAGCTCGTCTAAATACGGCAGTGCGCGCTCCTTGTCCGGCATGGTGAGATTAAAGCCGAGGACGTCCATCTCACGCAGCGTCTGTACCATTGTTTTCAGATCGGCATGTTTTGTATCAAAACACAGGTATACAAAGTCCAGTCCGAGCATACGGAACGCTTCGTTGTGCATCATCGGAGAAATACTGTGTGCGACAGGAGTACCGAGCAGACAGCACAGCCGCGTGCGCCCTGTAATCTGAGTATTCATTGGTATCGCCTCCTTTATATGCTGAAAATATATTTTTACAGTTAAGTTCTGTATTTATCATATCACATTTGCAGAAAAATAAAATAGCTTTTCATTTTTCTTGACATCTTTCGGAAAAAAAAGCACAATAAGAAGCAATACGAAACACCGGAAGATTTAAAACAAAAAAATATACGGAAATAAGATGGTCTGGAGGCAGGAAAGATGAGAAAGGTGACAGCAGGAAATACGATATTCGGAGAAGGAAAGCCGAAGATATGTATTCCGATAACGGCGCGCAGCATGGCGGAGCTGGAGGAGCAGATCGAAAGAGCGGCACAGGCGCCCTGCGATATGATAGAGTGGCGCGCGGATTATTTCGCAGAAGAGCAGAGTGAGGAAACAAAGCAGATAAGTGAGGCAAAGGGAAAGGCAGGCGCAGACGGCAAAGACGGGTGCGAATGGATTCTTCCGGCGCTTCGTCTGCTTAAGGAGAGGATCGCGGATAAGCCGCTTTTATTTACCTTTCGGACGAAGGAAGAGGGCGGCGAGCGCCGGATAGCGCCGGAGGAGTATGAACGGCTGAATCAAAGGGCTGCCGCCGCGGGACTTGCAGATTTTGTGGATATTGAGATCAATCGCGGCGAGGAGCTGTTTTGCAGACTGTGCGGTGCGGCGCACGATCTGGGCGTATCCGTCATAGGCTCCTTCCATGATTTTGAAGCGACTCCTTCCAAGGAAAAACTGGAAGAGCTGCTGTGCCGGATGCAGACGCTCGGCGCAGATATTACGAAAGCGGCGGTTATGCCGCGTGATGAGCGCGATGTGCTGACGCTTCTGGAGGCGTCCGTCGAGATGAAGCTTTTGTATGCCGACCGGCCGTTTATCACGATGGCGATGGGGCCGCTTGGAGCAGTCAGCCGTCTGTGCGGCGCTCTGACGGGATCATCCGTCACCTTTGCATCGGCAGGAAAGGCATCTGCGCCGGGACAGCTCGATGCCGGAACGGTTGCAGATGTCCTAAACAGTATTGCTATATAAAAAAAATACAGTGTCGGGAAGCCTGATGGCTTTCTGTGCTTATATCGCCATGTCGAACGGAGTCGATGAAAACAGCCGTTTTGCAGACTGGATTTGACAAAAATAACACCCTCTTCGGAGTATACTGTGTATCAGTTACTTCCGCAGGGGGTGTTTTGTGTATTATGAGTTTTACATAGATCAGTTTTTCGTGGAACACCTGCTGACCGGCTGCATTCTTCTTCTGACCGCAGTACGGCTTGGCAGACGGGAGGTCTCGGGGCTTCGGATCGTGCTTGCAAGCGCAGCCGGAACTCTGGTGATGTGTATGCTGATCGCGGCCGGAACGCCCCTTTTTTATTTGTGCGGGACGGCAGTTTCCGGCATTCTTGCGTTTGCGGGAAAGAGAAGGGGCGGTTTTTTTCAGGGGATGCTTATCCTGCTGTTTGTGACCGTCTGTTTCGCCGGAACGCTGGAGGCGCTGCTTTCCCTCTTTTCGATGCCGCTTCTTGCCGGGATCTTCGTGACAGGCGGGATCGTAAGATGGGCGTACCGTTTTGTCGAGTACAGGGTAAAGGCGGGCGCGACGGCAGAGGTACAGCTTTTTTGCGGAAAAGAAAATACAAAGATAACGGCGCTGTTTGACAGCGGCAACAGGCTTTTGGAGCCGCTTACGGGGCGTCCGGTCAGCATTGCGGACAGAGAGGTCATTCTGCCGCTTTTGGAGGACGGCTGGGAAGAGAAAAGGGGGTTTCTTATGATCCCCTACCACAGTATCGGGAAAGAGCAGGGATGGCTTCGTGGCGTTGTGATAGACAGTATGAAGGTAAGGACGGGGAAAAATACGGCAGTATATAGACGTCCGGTGATCGCAGTGTACGAAGGACAAGTCAGCGCAGGGGGGCAGTATCAGATGATTCTTCATCCGATGCATGCGGTGATGGAAAAAAGAAGT
>CATZPU010000112.1 GCA_958422845.1 uncultured Lachnospiraceae bacterium
TCACGGGCGAGTGACTGCCGCAAAGATAGGAGGAATAAAATGAGTAAGCCGATAGTTGCCATCGTAGGACGTCCGAATGTAGGAAAGTCTACGCTGTTCAATGCGCTGGCGGGCGAGAATATTTCAATCGTGAAGGATACGCCGGGCGTGACGCGTGACAGGATCTATGCGGATGTGGAATGGCTGAATATAAATTTTACGATGATCGATACGGGCGGTATTGAGCCGGACAGCAGCGATGTGATCTTGTCGCAGATGCGCAGTCAGGCGCAGATCGCGATCGATACGGCAGATGTGATCGTATTTATGGTAGACTGTAAGCAGGGACTTGTGGACGCTGACTCTAAGGTGGCTGATATGCTGCGCCGTTCTCATAAGCCGGTTGTGCTTGCGGTAAATAAAGTAGACAGTTACGAAAAATATATGGCGGATGTCTATGAGTTTTATAATCTCGGCATCGGCGAGCCGTATCCGATCTCCGCAGGCAATAAGCAGGGACTTGGCGACCTGCTCGATCAGATCATTTCTTATTTTGATCTTTCAGACGATGAACAGGAGGATGATGACAGACCGCGTATCGCGATCGTCGGAAAGCCGAATGTCGGCAAGTCCTCTCTGATCAACAAGCTGATCGGAGAAAACAGGCTGATCGTATCGGATATTGCGGGTACGACGCGTGACGCAGTCGACGCTTCTGTGAAGTGGAACGACAGGGAATATGTGTTCATCGACACGGCGGGACTCCGCAGAAAAAATAAGATCAAGGAAGATATCGAGCGGTACAGCATCATCCGCACGGTGACTGCCGTGGAGAGAGCGGACGTCGTCGTTTTGATGATCGATGCAGTCGAGGGCGTTACGGAGCAGGATGCAAAGATCGCAGGCATCGCGCATGACAGAGGCAAGGGTATTGTCATTGCTGTCAATAAGTGGGATGCGATCGAGAAGAATGACAAGACGATCTACAAATATACAAACGATATTCGTCAGGTACTTTCTTATATGCCATATGCGGAGATCGTATTCATTTCCGCCCAGACGGGACAGAGAGTTCCGAAGCTGTTTGAGACGATCGACATGGTAATCGAAAATCAGACGATGCGTGTGGCGACGGGTGTGCTCAATGAGATCATGGCAGAAGCGGTGGCAATGCAGCAGCCGCCTTCTGACAAGGGAAAGAGACTGAAACTTTACTATATCACACAGGTATCGGTAAAACCGCCTACTTTCGTTGTTTTTGTAAATGACAGGCAGCTGATGCATTTCTCTTATACGAGATACCTTGAGAACAAGATCAGGGATACGTTCGGCTTTAAGGGGACATCTTTGAAATTTATCATCCGTGAACGAAAGGAAAAAGAATAAGCCATGGAACGTTTGGTTTGTGTTGCAATCGGGTATGTGTTCGGTCTGTTTCAGACGGGATATATTTACGGGAGAATGCATGGGATCGACATTCGTGATTACGGAAGCGGCAATGCGGGTACGACGAATATGCTGCGTACGCTGGGAACGGGAGCAGGCGCGGTCACGCTGCTTGGAGATGCGTTTAAATGTGTGGCTGCCGTGATCGTGACGAGACTTCTGTTTCGCGGCTCTCATGCGGACATCTTGGCGCTGCTCGGACTTTATACGGCCGCAGGCGTGATACTGGGACACAATTTTCCGTTTTATCTGAAGTTCCACGGTGGAAAAGGGATCGCGGCTACGGCGGGACTGATCCTGTCGATGAATCCGTTTATGACGCTGATCGCGCTTGTCGTATTTGCGCTGACGCTGTGTCTGACGCATTACGTTTCGCTCGGTTCGCTGCTCGTCTACGTTTGTTTTATGATCGAGCTTGTAGCGTTCGGGCAAAACGGCGTTTTTGGAATGACACAGAGATACTTAAACGAAATGTATGCGCTCGGCGCTGTTCTCGCAGTGCTTGCTTTCTGGATGCACCGGCAGAATATTGTCAGACTGCTGCGAGGAGAAGAACGAAAGACGTATCTGTTTAAGAAAAAGAATGAGAGTAATTGATCGCTTCGGCCGGTCTGCCGGTCGGGAACTGGAGGAGCTATGACGAAAGTTGGAGTGATAGGAGCGGGAAGCTGGGGAACCGCCCTTGCGATTTTGCTGAATGACAATAAGAATGACGTAATACTCTGGTCGCACCGTGAAGCGGAGGCAGAAAAGATCAGAAATACGCGGGTAACGTCGAAGCTTTCTGAGATCAGACTTCCGGAAGAGATCCGTGTGACTTCCGATCTGCGCGAAGCAGCCGCGGATCGGGAGGTACTGATCATGGTCGTGCCGTCTGCCAGCGTAAGAGAAACGGCGCAGAAGCTGTGTCCGTTTGTTGCAGAAGGAACGGTGATCGTCAGCGCGTCAAAGGGTATAGAAGAGAGTACGCTGATGACGATGACGGATATTATCTCGGATTGTATTCCGCAGGCACATCCGGCGGTTCTTTCCGGTCCCAGTCATGCGGAGGAGGTTGCAAAGGGGCTTCCGACGGCATGCGTGGTCGGAGCGCAGGATGAGGAGACAGCGCGGATGCTCCAGAAGCTTTTTATGAGCGCGTGTTTCCGCGTATACATAAGTCCTGATATGCAGGGGATAGAGCTTGGCGGAGCGCTCAAAAATGTCATTGCGCTTGCGGCGGGAATCGCTGACGGGATGGGCTACGGCGACAATGCAAAGGCAGCGCTTATTACGCGCGGCATGGTGGAGATCGGACGGCTTGGCATGGCGATGGGCGGCAAGTTTGAAACGTTTTCGGGGCTGACGGGTATCGGCGATCTGATCGTTACGTGCGCCAGCATGCACAGCCGCAACAGACGGGCGGGCATTCTTTTGGGGCAGGGTTATTCCATGGAAGCTGCCATGAAGGAAGTAAATATGGTCGTGGAGGGTGTTTACTCTGCAAGATCGGCTGTTAAGCTGTCCGAAAAGTTTCACGTAGAGCTTCCGATCATCGAGCAGGTTAATAAGGTGCTATTTGAAGGAAAGGATCCTCAGACGGCGGTGGCAGAGCTTATGCTGCGTGATAATAAGCAGGAAAATTCGCTGATCCCGTGGCAGTAAATTTTTTGCGGAAAACGGCAATTTTTTGTAAAATACGAGATATGGAAGCAGATATAATTACTTACGGCAGGATATATCATATATCCTGCCGTAAGTTTTTGTGAAAAACGAAAAAGTTTTGAAAAAAATACACGGCAATTGTTGTGGATAAAAACAAAATATGCTATAATACAACCAAATGTCATATACTATTTTGGCATGTGAAAAAAATAACAAACATTTGCGGAAAGGAGAGGTGATAATGCATTTGATTCACGATGAGAATGGTAATCTCTGTGCTCATACTCATGATCACGAGCATCCGCATACTCATACGTATGAACATACGCATACCCATAGTCATGAGCATGGCCATGAAAACGAACATGACCATACCCATGCGCACGAGCATTCCGAGTGCGCACCGGGCGCATGTGACAGCGGTTGCGGCGGATGCGGTCATGATCACGCACATGCAGCAGATGCGCCGCAGGGTGACAAGATGGCTGCACTTCTTGATTACATGCTCAAGCACAATGAACATCATGCGGCAGAGCTCGATCAGGTAGCGGAGAATCTTCGCAAAGCAGGCAAGGAAACTGCTGCCGAGCAGATCAAGAAGGCAGTGGATGAATTCCAGAAGGGCAATCTTTATCTCGGACTTGCTCTGGCGTCTGTAAAAGAAAACTGAAACGGCAGAAGGAGGTGAACATATGTGCCTTTCAACTGCATATAAGACAAGCGATCCTGACTGTGTCATTATGGAGTACATCAGCAGAATCGATGTAGATGGAAACACGATCACGCTTACAGATGTGATGGGCGATACAAAGACGATCGAGGGCTCTATCGTGATGGTAGACCTGACCGGAGGAGTCGTAAAGATCAATTGCTGACATCGCAGCTCTGAAGCAAAATTTTGAATAATAATCATTTTGACAGGAGGCTCACATGGCACACGTAATAGCAGTTGCAGGAAAAGGCGGAGTTGGAAAAACGACACTTTCGGGTATGTTGATCCAGAGTCTTTGCAAGATGGGAAAATCGCCGATCCTTGCAGTCGATGCAGATGCAAATTCCAATCTGAACGAGGTACTCGGCGTAGAGGTCGATATGACGCTCGGCGACATCAGAGAGGAGGTTGCTCAGGCAGAGAACAGTCTGAAAAACCCGATTCCGGCAAGTATGTCGAAGGCTGATTACATGGAGATCATGTTTCAGCGCTGTCTCGTAGAGGACGATGATTTTGATCTCCTCGTGATGGGACGCACACAGGGCAAAGGCTGCTACTGTTTTGTAAACGGACTGCTTCAGACTCAGCTTCAGAAGCTGATCCCGAACTACAAATATATGCTTGTAGATAATGAAGCAGGTATGGAGCACATCAGCCGCGGTGTTTTACCGAAGGTAGACACGATCATTCTTGTCAGCGACTGCTCCAGAAGAGGCGTTCAGGCTGCCGGAAGGATTGCAGAGCTTACGAAAGAATGCAATATGAATCCGAAAACGATCGGATTGATCGTGAACCGTGCGCCGGAGGGCAAACTGAACGAAGGCACAATGGAAGAGATCGAGAAACAGGGATTGACACTTCTCGGCGTTGTGCCGCACGACGATCAGGTATACGAGTATGACTGTGATGGAAAGCCAACCGTTAATCTGCCGGACGATTCACCGGTTCGTCTGGCTTTGAATGAGATTATCAAAAAGCTTTCCTTATAGTATATTGCTACACCCATTAATTAATAATATTCAAGTAGGAGGTTTATAATGGGAGACTTTAAATTAACGACAGTGGAAGAGTTTGAAGCTGCTACTGAACGGCTTCTCGAAACCGGAAAAAAGGTTGGCGCGGACGCTTGGCAGTACCGTGTAAAGAACCAGACTCCGCACTGTAAATTCGGTGAGCAGGGTATCTGCTGCAGAATCTGTTCCATGGGACCGTGCCGTATCACACCGAAGGCTCCGAGAGGAATCTGCGGATGTGACGCACATGGTATCGTAGGACGTAACTACCTGAAATTCACAGCAGGCGGAGCTGCTACGCACTC
>CATZPU010000113.1 GCA_958422845.1 uncultured Lachnospiraceae bacterium
AGCTGATGAAATACCGGAAAGAAATTTTGTGAAAGAGGTCGTGGATAAGATGAAGGTTCTTGTTATGAGCGACACGCACGGGCGTGAGAGAAATGTGGAAAAGGTGCTGAAACGCGAGGGAATGCCGGATTATGTGCTCCATCTCGGCGATTCGGAAGACAGCGGGGCGTATTTGAGGGGAATTTTAACGTGTCCGCTTGAGATAGTCGCGGGGAACTGTGATTTTTTCTGCGATCTGCCCAAAGAGATCGTGACAGAAATAGGCGGAGTGCGCGTGCTGATGGCGCACGGCCACTGTCATTTCGTTGCGCTCGGACTGCGCGATCTCGCGGAGGCGGCGCGGGTAAACGGATGCAGCGTGGCGATGTTCGGGCATACGCACCGTCCGCTGATCGAGGAGGTCGCAGGGATCACGGTGATCAATCCGGGAAGCCTCTCCTTTCCGCGTCAGGACGGACGCCGGCCGAGCTACATCGTGATGGAGGTACAGGACGGGCGCGCGTTGTATGAGATTAGATATATATGAAACAATGTGTAATAGTTCAGCCATTACGCCGCAGACACGTCCTACGGACTCCTCGCCGCTTCGCAGCTTTAGTCTGCGCCTATGGCAGAGTGCCATATGTCAAAAATGTTCGCATACCGTATAAAAAGTCTTGACTTCCGCACGCTTACTGTGCTAAACTGAACAGGCGTATGGAAGCAGGCTTTTTTTTTGTGCCTAAAACAAAAAACGGCAGCGTGCTGCCGGACACGATAAACATAAGAGAGCGAGGTGGAAGTTGTGCGTGTAAGAATCACATTGGCATGTACTGAGTGTAAGCAGCGTAATTACAACATGACAAAGGATAAGAAAACTCATCCGGACAGAATGGAAACAAAGAAATACTGTCGTTTCTGCAGAACACACACATTACACAAAGAAACGAAATAATCGGTAGATTCGTGCAAAGGAAGTGAAGGTATGGCAGAAAAAACTGAAAAAGGTTTGAAAAAAAGCTGGTTCGAGGGCTTAAAGGCGGAGTTTAAGAAGATCGTCTGGCCGGATCAGAAATCGCTGGTGAAGCAGACCGGTGCCGTAGTTGCCGTTTCTATCGTACTTGGAATGATTATTGCCATTCTGGACTTTGTGTTTAAGTATGGTGTTGACATTCTGGTAAACATCAGTTTCTAAAAGAAGTGAGGACAGGGTGATTGTATGGCAGAAGCTAACTGGTATGTAGCTCATACGTATTCTGGGTATGAGAACAAGGTAAAAGCCAACATCGAGAAGACGATTGAAAACAGACATCTGGAGGATCAGATTCTGGAGGTTCGAGTGCCGCTTCAGGATGTTGTCGAAGTCAAAAATGGCGTGCAGAAAACAGTTCAGAAAAAGATGTTCCCTGGCTATGTGCTTCTCAATATGGTGATGAATGACGATACGTGGTACGTGGTCAGAAACACGCGCGGCGTTACGGGATTCGTCGGTCCGGGCTCCAAGCCGGTTCCGCTCACAGAGACGGAGATGTTCAATCTCGGCATTCAGGCGACCAATATGGAAGTCGAGTTCGCTGAGGGCGATATGGTCACTGTGACTGGCGGCGTATGGAAGGATACAGTCGGAGTCATTCAGGCTGTCAATCAGGGCAAGCAGAGCGTTACAATCAATGTTGAACTGTTCGGTCGTGAAACACCGGTAGAAATAAGTTTCACAGAAATCAGAAAAATGTGACAAAACGATAACTAACGAACTCTCTTGACACAGATCAAGAGACGTGGGAGGGAAGACGTACTCCCGACATTACCACATAGGAGGTGCCTGACATGGCAAAGAAAGTAACAGGTTATATTAAATTACAGATTCCTGCTGGCAAAGCAACACCGGCTCCGCCAGTTGGTCCGGCTCTTGGACAGCACGGTGTAAACATTGTTCAGTTTACAAAAGAGTTCAACGCAAGAACAGCAGATAAGGGTGATCTGATCATCCCGGTAGTTATTACAGTATATGCAGACAGAAGCTTCAGCTTCATTACAAAGACTCCGCCTGCAGCAGTTCTTCTGAAGAAGGCATGCAACTTAAAGTCAGGTTCCGGAGCACCGAACAAGACAAAGGTAGCAACGATCTCCAAGGACAAAGTAAGAGAGATCGCTGAGATGAAGATGCCGGATCTCAATGCAGGCAGCATTGAAGCAGCTATGAGCATGATCGCAGGTACAGCAAGAAGTATGGGAATTACAGTGGAGGAGTAGAGCACTTAGCGAAAGTGAGCCGTAGGCGAAGCTTGAGATTAGTGCGAACCCGTTCGCGAACCTTAGCGAGCGCAAGCAAAGCGCAGCGAGAGCTTAGTTGAGCGAACATACCCGAATTTTTGTAAACGTAAGAACAAACAAGTGGGAGGGCAATCCCCGCAAACACCACCAGGAGGTTATTTAATATGAAAAGAGGAAAGAAATACGCAGAGGCTGCAAAGGCAATCGACCGTACAGTTCTCTACGATGTAAACGACGCTATTGCACTGGCTAAGAAGTCAGCAGTAGCAAAATTTGATGAGACAATCGAAGCTCATATCAGAACAGGCTGCGATGGACGTCACGCTGACCAGCAGATCCGTGGTGCGGTAGTACTTCCGCACGGAACAGGTAAGAAGGTTCGCGTTCTTGTATTCGCTAAGAATGCAAAGGCTGACGAAGCTCTTGCAGCTGGCGCTGAGTACGTAGGCGCTGAGGAGCTGATTCCGAAGATCCAGAACGAGGGATGGCTGGATTTTGACGTAGTAGTAGCTACGCCGGATATGATGGGCGTTGTAGGTCGTCTGGGACGTATCCTTGGACCGAAGGGACTTATGCCGAACCCGAAGGCAGGTACGGTTACAATGGACGTAACAAAGGCTGTCAACGACATTAAGGCTGGTAAGATTGAATACAGATTGGACAAGACAAATATCATTCACGTGCCAATTGGTAAGGCTTCTTTCACAGAGGAGCAGTTAACGGACAACTTCCAGACGCTTATTGAAGCAATCCTTAAGGCAAGACCGTCAGCACTGAAAGGTCAGTATCTTAGAAGCGTAACAATCGCTCCGACGATGGGACCTGGAATCAAGCTGAACACAACAAAGCTTGCATAATAAATTGCACAACGAAAATCCCCGAAGGTACGCGCTTCGGGGATTTTTTGGCTATAGGAAAGAATAAAGAAACTATGAAAATGCAGGAAAGAGATGTGAAAACGAAACATAGAAAATTAAAGCTTATCATTCAATTTTTTACAGGTGCAAAACGGTATTTTGCGGCGGCGATCGCAGCATCTTTTTTGATGACCGTGCTCAATTCGTTTACCCCGCAGATATTCCGCTTTACGATCGACGAGGTGCTTGGAGGAGGCGGCTATCCATATCTGGCAGAGCATTTGTGGGCGATCGCGCTCGTACTGATCGCCGTAGAGCTTTTGTCCGGTATCTCTATGTTTATATGCAAATACGATACGGCAAAGGCAGGGGAAAACTTTGCGCAGAATCTGAGAAACACATTATTTGGACATGTACAGAAGCTGCCGATGAGCTGGCATGACAAAAATCAGACAGGCGATATTATACAGCGCTGTACTTCGGACGTAGAGGTGATCCGAGGCTTTGTCGTGACGCAGCTCCTTGAGGTATTTCGTACGACTTTTCTCGTCGTGGTGTCCTTTACAGTGATGCTTTCGATGAATGTGAAGCTTTCTCTCGTCGTGCTGCTCTTCGTTCCGGTAGTCGTGATCTATTCGGCAGTGTTTTACCGGATGATCGCAAAGCGGTTTCAGTATGCGGACGAAGCAGAGGGAGAGCTGTCGACCGTCGTGCAGGAAAATGCGACAGGCGTGCGTGTTGTGCGGGCATTCGGCAGAGAAAAGTTTGAGATGGACCGCTTTCGGGAGAAAAATGACATCTTTGCAAAACTGTGGATCAGGCTCGGAACACTTTCTGGGCTGTACTGGGGCGTAGGCGATCTAATCACGGGGCTTCAGGTAGTCACTGTGATCGTGCTCGGCGCAGTTGAGGCGGTTCACGGCAACATCACAGTCGGAGAATTTGTGGCGTTTGCCTCATACAATACGACGCTTGTGTGGCCGATCCGCGGACTGGGACGTATTCTGTCCGATATGAGTAAGGCCGGCGTATCTTTCGAGCGTGTCGATTACATTCTGGGCGCAGAAGAAGAAGCGTACCGCGAGGAAGATGCAAAGCAGTCGGTACAGCGGAATAGCAGCGGTGAAGCATCAGAAAATCAGCTTGCAGGGGACATTGTATTCTCGCATGTGAATTTCGGATACGAGGGCGGTCAGCAGGTGCTTTCGGATATTGATTTTACGATTCCAAAAGGAACGACTTTCGGCATATTAGGCGGTACGGGAAGCGGCAAATCGACGATCGTACAGCTTTTGACGCGGCTTTATGAGCTGGGCGAAGATGGAGGCAGCATCTGTATCGGAGGACGCGATATCCGCGATATTCCGCACGAAGAGCTGCGGAAAAATATTGGCTTTGTATTACAGGAACCGTTTCTGTATTCCCGCACGATCGGAGAAAATATCGCAGCTTCGCGCCCCGATGCCACGATGGAGGAAATCAGGCAGGCGGCGCGGACGGCGTGCGTGGATGACGCGATCATGGGCTTTGCGGACGGATACGATACGCTCGTGGGCGAGCGCGGCGTGACGCTTTCAGGCGGACAGCGTCAGAGAGTCGCGATCGCACGGATGCTTTTGCAGAAAGCGCCGATCATGGTGTTTGACGATTCGCTCTCGGCGGTAGATTCCGAGACGGATTCCCTGATACGAAAGGCGCTGAAAGAGCGGATGAAGGATGCGACCGTGATCCTGATCTCGCACCGCATTACGACGCTGATGGGCGCGTCGAATATCTTGGTACTCTCAGGCGGCAGGATCGCGCAGCTCGGAACACATCACGAGCTGATTGCGCAGGACGGTATTTATAAACGAATTTATGAGATTCAGATGAGTCACGACGACAGAAGGGAGGTGGCACAGGAAAATGGCAGCTTATGAAGAACAGGAGTATAATAAACCATTTCAACTGAAAACGTGGGCGAAGCTTCT
>CATZPU010000114.1 GCA_958422845.1 uncultured Lachnospiraceae bacterium
AGAAAGCTGACCTGCCGCCCGCTCTGCCATCTTGGGCATCTCAAGCTTCTGATACTTCGGGAACTTCCCGTCTACCGATGCAGGAATATCTTCTTCTGCCTCGTGCTCGCGCTTTACTACGCCTGAAATGATCCTGCGCATACTCTTTGCAAGCTCTACCTGAAGTTCTTCCGGATCGTCAGCTACCGTTTTCTGCGCCTGCGGCGCCTCCTGAAGCGTATCCTGAACAGCCGGACCAAACAGCTTCGTCTTCTCTATTTCTTTCGGCTCTTCGACAGGCAGCTCTCCCGCCTCGTCAAGCTGCGCCTTGTGCGCTGTCACCGAATCGGCGATCTCCTTTTCTGTCTGAGCGATAATGGATTCTGCGATCACCTCTCCGTCCGTGTTCGGAACGTCTTTGAGCACGCTTTCCTCCTGCACCTCTTCTTCGGCAGTTTCCTCGATCTCAGCCGCTGCCGCCTCCCGCATCTCATCCTCATAGATCTGCTGCTGCTTCGGCGTAAGCGCCGCGTACCGCATCTTAAGCTCAAGCGCTTTGCGCACATACTTACCGCTGTGGAACCAGAGCACGAGATCATCGCATGCTGCCAGACATTTCTGCATCTGTCCCGTCTGCTGATACAGCGTCGCAAGCTCATACGCCCAGCGCTCCGTATACTCCTGACCGAGATATTCCTCCAGAATCGCGATCAATTCCTCCGGCTGACTTCCGCGGCCTTTATATATCTTATACTTCAAAATATAACGGTTATTATCATGCGGCGCAGCCTGCACGTACTCCGAATAATATTCGATCGCCTCATCATACTGTCCAAGAGCCGTCGTCACCTCCACGAGACGGTACAAAACCGTCCTGCCCACGGGAGAGCGCCTGTAAGCCCTCTGCAGCAGCGTCTTACTGTCTGCAAGTCTCCCTGCCGCCTCATATATCTCACTGATCAGACACAGCGTACGGATATTTCTGACACGCTTCCAGTCGATCGTATCAGCCAGATTCGCCGCTTCCTGATAATCCCCCTGATCTACCAGCTTATCGATTTCCTCCAGCTTGAGATTATATTCATATTTATCCACTTCATCCACCTCATCGTCTTTGCTTCTATATTAACGTTGCTTCTATTTAAAATATATTATATACAGTATATTTTTCTTAGTGTATCATACCTGTTTTTCCTTGTCAAAAACAACTGTCATATTTTTATGGAAAATGCCCGAACTACGCATATTCTGTCGTATTTTTACAAAGGTATTGCGACCAAATTGTAAAAATGCTATAGTAGCGTCAGATAAGTATATTATTATGGCAGCAAGCGCTGCCAGAAAGGTTTTCATCTATGAGCAATTACGATATTACTGTCATATACGCAAGGCACAACGAAGAGAACGACGCACCGAAGCCGTTCCCCCGTCAGACATATCCTGCCGAAAAAATACAGGTCATCTCTGTCTGGGAGGAGGATTTTGTATATACAAGACGCGATTCGTTAAAAGCGCTTTCCAAAGCGGCAGGAAGCTTTACGATCCTGCTCGATGAGGAAGACGAATTTGACGAAAATTTTCTGAAAAACATGATACAGGGCGCAAAAGCAGCGGGAATGGCATTCTCCATGTCGGCGCAGATCTTCCCGCGCGTAAAGAGACTCGTACAGTATTTCTCGCCAAAAGAACCGGTCGATATGACGGTCGACATCCGAAAAGATCTGACCGTCTTTCCGATGGAGCTGCACGGTCTGATGTTTCCGACGGCTGCCCTTTTAGACGCCGCAGCAAAATACCTGACTGCACCTGAGCCGGAGAAACAGATACTTTTATATCTGCTTGAACAGACTCCTCTGTTTCGCTTTATCGGTACGTCTCTGCTTTCCTACGGCGTACCGCGCGAATGCGATCCGGAATACGATCTGCGCTGCCTGACGCATGAATGGTATTACGAACCGTTCGAGCAGTTTCTCCTGCCCGCGTTAAAGCGCGCCGCAAACGATCCTGATACTGAGGCAGCCGCAAAGACCGATGAGCCGTCGTATAAGAATACGGCAAAAATAATACAGGCAATGGCGCTTCACATGATGAACGCCCGACTTTTTGCAAATGCAGACAATCGCAACAAGCATATTCTTGAACCTGAGGAAGTCGCTCCATACTGCGGATTTTACACAAATATCCTTTCGTATATCGAAACGCAGATCATCCTGTGTCCCGATGAAAAATGCCTTCCGGCAGCCTCGACCCCTCAGAGAAAGCTGTTCCTTGTGCGTCTGAAAAAAAACGACTTTTCGTACTATCCTGACTTAAAATGTACGGACAGCCGTGCGCTTCTGCTGTGTGATAATGTTGAATTTTGTGACTTTTCACAGATTCCGCTGCGCCTGATCCAGCTTGACTACGTAAACGGAAAGCTTGAGGCGGACGGCGCATATCTTGATTTTCTTTCTCAGGATGCCGCTGTTTCTGCAAAGTTTGACGATAACTATTACGCACTGACGATCAACCAGCGTTACTCTATGACAAAGTATTTCGGCGTGACTGCATTTCGCATGAAAACCTTCCATGTCTCCATTCCGGTAGAGGAGACCGACCGGCCGAGACTCCTGCAGTTCGTACTGAGATCCCAAGAGCATGAGTACGTACTCGACTACGCCTTTCCTTCACAGGGCAGCCGTTTCGCAAAAGATTTCGGATATGCCTACTGGCGCTTCGGACGTTATCTGTCCTATTGGCAAAAGGACGGCATTCATGTGATCCCGTCGAAAAAACTGACTGTGCTGAAAAAAGAAGCCGCTCTGTGGCTTCAGATGTGGAAAAAGAAAAACGGTTTTTACCGCCGTCAGCTTCCGACGAAGATCGTCAATTTCCTGCTGCGCCCGTATTTCTCACGCCGCAAGATATGGCTGTTCCTCGACAAAATATATAAAGGCGGGGATTCCTCGGAGTATATGTACCGATATTGCCTGAAACAAAACGACGGTATCAAAAAATATTATCTGCTCGATAAGTCGTCCGCAGATTACGCAAGAATGCGCCGCGAGGGATACAAGCCGCTTGTTCGCGGCACCTTAAAGCACCGTCTCGTCTTTCTGAATGCGGATATGGTAATTGCTTCAAATTCAACAGTCTTTGCTTTCAACGACTATGCGTTTGACAATTCACTGCCAATCCGCGGAGACGTTCACTTTGATGTTGCCTGCGTACAGCACGGTATGTCCGTACAGAAGATCGCGATCGCCCAGAACCGCCTGCGCGACAATACGAGACTGTATTTTTGCGCTTCCAAGTATGAGATCGCAAATCTCTCGAAGCCGGTCTACGATTACGTCGGCTACGACGCGCTAAAACTCACCGGAGTTCCGCGCTACGACGGGCTCGTAAACCGCGCGCAGAAGATCATCGTGATCTCACCGACATGGCGTATGCAGTCGGCGCTTCCCGTAACCAGAAGCGAGGGCGTTTCCCGCGACTTCAATCCGCACTTTAAGGAGACGAATTATTTCAAGGTATACAACAGCCTGATCAACGATCCGCGGCTGCTCGACGCCGCGCGGCGCTACGGTTACCGCATCCAGTACGTGCTCCATCCCATCGTCAGTCCGCAGCACGATGATTTTGACAAAAACGATGTCGTAGAGATCATTCCGTCCATCGGCGATATGAGCTACGAAAAGATCTTCTGCGAAGGAGCCCTGATGGTGACGGACTTTTCCGGCGTGCAGTTTGACTTCGCCTACATGAGAAAGCCCGTGATCTACCTGCACCATCACGACATCCCGCAGCACTATGAGGAAGGCACTTTCTTCTACGATACCATGGGCTTCGGCGAGATCTGCCATACAAATGACGAGCTGATCGACGTTCTCTGCCGCTACATGGAAAATGACTGCAAGATGCCCGATCTGTATCGCAGGCGAGCAGATGATTTCTTTGAATACTCAGACAACAATAACTGCGCAAGGATCTATCCGATCATGCTGGAGCATGAGAAGAACCGCTGACAAAAACCGCATGCAACGAATAACTGTTTTCACATTAAGACAGCGGGTGTTGTGCTTTACAACATCCGCTGCTTTTATATGTCCGTATTCAATTTTATTTTTAAATAAAGCGATCTGTTAATCGGAGAGTTCTTTTCCTGTTTTATTTATAAAAAGTATCGTCCGTTTCTTTACACGTATTTTCCTTATTATAAACCATGCGACGTTTATATCAATTCTTCTTTTGTCAGATATTGGAAATCCCATGTGCTTTCTGATATATTCAAAAATATAAAGTTCTTCCCAGCTTCTAAAGCGTCTGTTTCATCTACCGATAATCGTTCATAACATATATCTGCATCTACAGATACATACCATAATATCTATTCAGTACACTTTAAATTTTTGTATATCAGAATCCTGAAACCCCTGTCTCGCTGACAGCCTTTTGATTTCGGTTTTCCTTCTTTTATTTGCCTTTTCTTTCTCTTTGATCATCTTTTGTGTTACTGCTTATGATCACATGATCCGATACTTCATATATGAAATAATTAACTGCTGTAATTATTTTTTGCTTGTCTGGTATGATTACTCATTCTCCGATACATTCGATATCTCCTAAAGAATTATCAGATGTACTTCTGTGTATACTTCGACGTATACTTTAATTTTCATCATATGTATCTTATTTTGTGATCCAGTGTATCCGTTCTGTACTGTATGATCAAATAATCAAGGCATCTGACTTTACGAACCTGCGAGTCCGTCATTCTCCTTTTCTACCTTTTGGATAAATGTGCTCTATCAGCAGATTCTGTATCTCTCCAATTCATCGTTCTTTTTCGATTAGGCTTGAATCAATTCTGATAGAGGTCTTTTTTACAGGAAACATTTACCCTGCCGCATGTATTAGAATAAAAATGCGACACTGACACTATATCCATGGGCATCGACCTCCGTTCCTTACTAACTAATCATTGTCTATAGGTTAATCTTTAATCTATAGGAACAACAACTGTTTGTTGATAACCGTATAATAGCAGATATGCTTTAATTTGTCAACACTCTTTTTAAATATTTCCAGTTT
>CATZPU010000115.1 GCA_958422845.1 uncultured Lachnospiraceae bacterium
TGCATATTCATCAGACTTTCCCGTCTGTTACATCGTGATCCAGCCCATTACGTTTGCGATCGAACTTAAAAGTATGATCACAAGGAAGACCGGTGCAATATACTTCATACAGAAATCGTACATTTTTCTGCGCTTAAATGCAGAAGAAATTTCGACCTCCTTTGCAATATTGGAAAGACCGACTACCTTAAGAATAAGCGCGCACGTTGCAAGCGCCGCAATCGGCATCATAACGGAATTCGTCAGGAAATCAAAGAAATCAAGGATCGACATTCCGAATATCTTCACAAAATCAAGCACGTTAAATCCAAGAGCGGAGCAGGAACCGAGCACTGCCATCACGGCTACCATCACGCCCGTACTCTTGCGGCGGCTCCATCCTGTCTGGTCAACGAATGTGGAAACACACGACTCCATCAGGGAAATGGCGCTTGTAAGCGCTGCAAACAGGACGAGCAGAAAGAACAGAATGCCTGCTCCCGTACCAAATCCCATGCTTGCAAATACCTTCGGAAGCGTAATAAACATCAAAGACGGACCTGCCTGCAGCGCAGCCGCATCTCCGCCGGAGAACGCGAATACCGCCGGAATGACCATCAGACCTGCCAGTACGGCAATCCCCGTATCGAACAGCTCGACCTGCTTCGTAGACGCCTCGATGTCGATCTCCTTTTTCATATAAGAGCCGTACGTATACAGAATACCCATGGCGATCGACAGGGAATAAAACATCTGCCCCATCGCCGCTACGACGGTCATCCATGAAAAATGTTCAAAATCAGGAATCAGGAAATATTTTACGCCTGCCATAGCCCCCGGCCGTGTAACAGAGTAGACTGCGACGATCACCGCCAGAACGATAAGCAGAGGCATCATGACCTTTGAGATCATCTCCACGCCTTTTTTCACGCCTGCAAAAATCACGGCAAATACGAGCGCCGCAAACAGCAAAAACCATAATTCCATCTCAACTGCCGAAGAAGTAAAACCTGTAAAGTAATCGTCCGCCGCCAAGACTTGCACTCCGCCGCGCAGATACTCAAACAGGTACTTCAACACCCATCCTCCGATCACGCTGTAATACGGTACGATCAGCATCGGTATCACTGCATTGATCCAGCCGCCCAGACGAAACCTCTTTGATTTTCCAAACGTCAGAAAAGCTCCGATCGGACTTTTCTGCGTCATACGGCCAAGCGCCGTCTCTGATACGATCAGCGCATAACCAAACGTCAGCATCAGTATCAGATACACCAAAAGGAACATACCTCCGCCGTACTTTGCCGCCAGATACGGAAACCTCCAGCTATTGCCAAGCCCGACTGCCGATCCGGCAACCGCAAGCACATATCCTATCTTTCCCGAAAACCTGTCTCTTTGCTGCTTCATTTTATTTTTCTCTCCCCTCATGCACATAATATTCCTATCATATCATTAACCCTTAAAAATGTCATCTTTTATTTATAGGGAAACGACGGTTTTCGACCGTATTTTAGAAAGAAGCCTTGAGAATTGCGGTAAAACCTCCTATAATAACTTAGAAACATCGCAGTTTTATAATATGTGAAAGTATCAGCTTTCTTATAACCGATATGAGGGAGAAAAAATGAAAATAGTATTGCAGAATCTCACAAAAAAATTCCCTGCCCGCAGCAAAAAGCTTCGGAGCGAAGTCACGGCGGTAGATGATTTCTCATTTGAAATTCCGGACGGCAAACTGGTCGGGCTTTTAGGACCTTCCGGATGCGGCAAAAGCACCACGCTGAATCTCATCTGTGGTCTGGAAAAACCTACCTCCGGCAAAATTTTCTTTGGCGGCGAGGACGTTACCGAGCTGCCGCCCGAACACAGAGGAGTCGGAATGGTATTTCAGAATTATGCGCTTTATCCCCATCTGACGGTACGCCAGAATATCCTGTTCCCGCTTGAAAACCTCAAGGGGAAAGATAAGCTCTCAAAAGAAGAGATGCTAAAGCGCGCTTCGCACTCTGCAAAGCTCGTGCAGATCGACGAGCTGATGGACCGCAAGCCAAACGAGCTCTCCGGCGGACAGCAGCAGCGTGTAGCGATCGCAAGAGCGCTCGTCAAAACGCCGCGCGTACTCCTTCTCGACGAGCCGCTTTCCAACCTCGATGCAAGACTGCGGCTGCAAACGCGCGAGGAGATCAAAAAGATCCAGCAGGCAACAAAGATCACGACCGTCTTTGTCACTCACGATCAGGACGAGGCGATGAGCATTTCAGATATGATCGTCGTCATGAATAAAGGCATCATCCAGCAGATCGGCAGACCGCAGGAAGTCTATGATGATCCGGTCAACCTCTTTGTCGCGAAGTTTCTCGGCACGCCGCCGATCAATGTCTTTCACGGCAGTATAAAAAACGGCAGATTATATTTAGGCTCTGACGCCGTGCTCGATACGCCGAACGTACGCGATCAGGAAGTATTCGTCGGCATCCGGCCGGAGGGCTTTATCCTGCAAAAAGACGGGCCGCTTGCCTGCACGCTTAACCGCGTAGAGGTGATGGGGCGCGACATCAGCATCGTCTCCTCCCATCCTTCCTGCGAAAATTCATCCATCCGTTCCATCATCAATGCCGAAAGCATTGTTGATACCGCTTCGTCCAAAGTCTGCTTTGCGCTAAAGCCTGACAAAGTATTTCTCTTTGACAAAGATTCTGAAGCAAGGATCGAATGGAGGCAGTCATGAACAGAAAAAATACAAAGGCGTGGCTGTACCTTCTGCCGGCGCTCCTTTTTCTCGGCGTTTTTATGGTATACCCGCTGATCGACGTTTTTATCTACTCCTTTGAGGAGGGTTACAACTCTGCGTCGCAGACGTATTTCGGCACAGGGCTTTATAATTATTCTTATGTGCTGCATGATACGTATTTTTTGCAGGCAGTCAAAAATACGTTCCTGCTCGTGATCATTACCGTACCGGTCTCGACATGCCTCGCGCTCCTTATCGCACTGGGATTAAGCTCGATCAAGCCGCTTAAGGAAATGTTTCAGACGATCTATTTCCTCCCGTACGTGACGAACACTCTGGCTGTCGGACTCGTATTTATGATCTTATTTAAAAAGACTGCGTACAGCGACGGTCTGATCAACGTGCTTCTTCACTGGTTTGGGGCAGGCCCCGTAGATTTTATCGACGGACCGTACTGGGCAAAAATGTTCGTGCTGTGCTTTTATACCGTTTGGATCGTCCTGCCGTTCAAGATCCTGATCCTGACAAGCGCGCTCGCCTCGGTCGACCGGAACCTCTACAAAGCCGCAAAGGTCGACGGCACCTCAAAGATGCGTATTTTTACAAAGATCACGCTGCCGATGATCTCTCCGATGATCTTTTATCTTGTCATCACCGGATTTATCGGCGCATTCAAGGCATACAGCGACTCCGTCGCTCTGTTCGGCACAGACTTAAATGCCGCCGGCATGAACACGATCGTCGGCTACGTATACGATATGCTTTACGGAGAGGGCGGCGGCTACCCGTCGTACGCTTCGGCTGCTGCGATCATCTTATTCTTGATCGTACTTACGATCACCTGCATCAATCTGCTCGTCAGCAGAAAGCACGTACACTATTCGTAAAAGAGGTCAGCTATGGAAAAACAAATCAATTATAACAAGATCAAAAAAAATGCCCGCAGCAGCCGGCGTTTCCGAAGCGCCGTTATTTACGCGCTGCTTATCCTCTGGGCGCTTATCGTTTTGTTTCCTTTTTACTGGATGCTTCTTACCTCAGTAAAAAGCTACGGCGCCTACAACGCAGAGCGGATACCGGCATTCTTTACCACCGCCCCGACGCTGCAAAACTACGCGGACGCCTTTACCGCAGTACCGCTTGCACGGTATCTCGCCAACACGGTTCTGTTCACGGCTACGACCACTGCAATCATGGTCGTTGTCATCACACTGTCTGCGTACGCGTTTGCCAGACTTGATTTTCGCGGCAAAAACCTCGTATTCACCGGTTTTCTTGCCCTGATGATGATACCGAACGAGCTCGTGATCATCACCAACTTTGTGACGATCACAAGCTGGGATATGCGAAATACGTTTCTCGGTCTGATCCTTCCGTCCGTTACATCGGTTTTTTATATTTATTTATTGAAAGAAAACTTTGAACTGGTACCTGACGAGCTGTATCGCGCCGCAAAGGTAGACGGCACCTCCGATCTAAAATATCTGTGCAAGGTCATGATCCCGATCTGCCGTCCCACGCTCGTCACGATCACGATCCTGAAGATCATCGAATGCTGGAACTCCTACGTCTGGCCAAGGCTTATCACAGACGATCAGAATTACTTCCTCGTCTCAAACGGGATTCAGGAGATCCGTGAAAACGGATTCGGCCGCGAGAATATTCCCGCCATGATGGCAGCCGTTGTCGTCATTTCCATTCCTCTGATCGTTCTTTTTCTCGTATTCCGAAAAAAGGTCATGGAAGGCGTTTCGAGAGGAGGGACAAAGGGATGAGAAACCGGAAAACAAAAAGAACTGTCCTGCTGCTGTCGCTTGCCCTTATCGTATCGCTTATCCTTAGCGGCTGTCACGGTTCCAAAGATACAAACAGCTTTGCGATCCCGAAATCTTTTGATACCTCAAGGGATTACGAGATCACCTTCTGGGCAAAAAACGATACAAACAAGACGCAGACGGATATTTACAAAAAAGCGATCTCGGATTTTGAAGCCCTCTATCCGAACATCACCGTAAATCTGAGGCTGTACACGAATTACGGAAAGATCTACAACGATGTGATCACAAACATTGCGACAGACACGACGCCGAACGTCTGCATCACTTACCCCGATCATATCGCAACATACCTGACGGGAAAGGACACTGTGGTTCCTCTCGACGACCTGTTTACAGATGAAAAATACGGGCTTGGCGGCAGTGAGGTCGCCTTTGACGCGCCGTCCAAAGAAGAGATCATACCGCAGTTTCTTGAGGAATGCTCCTTAAACGGCACACATTACGCCCTGCCGTATATGCGTTCCACCGAAGCGTGCTATATCAACAAAACGTAC
>CATZPU010000116.1 GCA_958422845.1 uncultured Lachnospiraceae bacterium
GGCTGCTGTGTGAAAACCGCGGCAAGGTAATCAGCTCCGAACATCTTTTTGAGACGATCTGGAAAGAAAAATACTTTAAAAACAGCAACAATACGGTAATGGTCCATATCCGTCATCTTCGTGAGAAAATGGGAGACGGCAGGAGAAAGGATGATTTTATCAAGACCGTTTGGGGAGTGGGTTATAAGGTTGAAAGATAATTATGGCAGACTGAAACGCTCTATCATTGCCAGAACGCTTCTGATCTCAGTTCTGTCTGTGGCGGTCGGATATGGGATTCTGACTTTTCTTGTAGACGGTGTCTTTCATGACAGTTTTGCCAATCTGACTGTCCGTGTCTTTATGAAATTCGGAATGAGCGAGTGGCGGGCGATCGAGTGTTACAATGAGATTTTTATTTATAATAAGACATTATTTGTAGTAGGCGGCTTCTGTATTCTGTTTCTGTTTTCGTTTTACGTATCGGTCGGAAGACTGACGCGCTACCTAAACAGTATCAGTGACGCGCTTGAAAAGACGCTGGACGCTTCCGATGAGCCGATCCTTCTGCCTCCGGAGCTTGAACCGATGGCAGATACGCTTTCTACGCTGAAACTTAAGCTCAAACGCAGGGAGAAGCAGGCGGCAGAGAGTGAGAAGCGCAAAAATGAGCTGGTCGTTTATCTGGCGCATGATCTGAAAACGCCGCTTACATCTGTGATCGCGTATCTTACCATGCTCGATGAGCAGCCGAATATGTCGCCGGAGGAGCGGGCAAAGTATACGCATATTACGCTTGAGAAGGCAATACGCCTCGAAGAGCTTATTAGTGAGTTTTTTGATATTACGCGGTTCAATCTCCAGAATATCGTTCTGGATAAAGAATTGCTTGATCTGTCGATTCTGCTGGAGCAGCTTGCAGATGAGAGCTACGGCATGCTGAGTGAGAAAAATATGACCTGCGCCGTTGATGTTGAGGAGAAGCTTATGTTTCGCGGCGATCCTGACAAACTGGCGCGCGTTTTTGATAATCTGCTGCGCAACGCGGCGGCGTATGGCTATGAGGATACGCAGATCCTGATTCAGGCGAGAGGCGGAAACGGCAGGATCACGATCATATTTACGAATGAAGGCCCGCAGATCCCGCAGAAGAAACTTGAGATGATTTTTGAAAAATTTTACCGCGTGGACGATTCGCGCTCAAGCAAAACGGGAGGCGCAGGACTGGGACTGGCGATCGCCAGACAGATCGTAGAGCTTCACGGGGGCTCCATATCAGCCGCGAGCGACAGCAGGAACACACGGTTTATTGTGAGCCTGCCGTCACAGGAGATATAGGGAGCAAGACAGGCGCATTTGCGGCAGGTATTGCAGGAGTATTTGATCTGGGAGGTGACCGGATGGCACAGAAGAGAAGAAGGAAAAGAAACAGGTTTGCAGATATTATGAGCGGTCTTTTGATGGCGATCGCGCTCGTCGTATTCCTTTTTTCGGGATATATGCTGTACGGATTTTATAAGGAATACAAGGCAGGAACGGATGAGTACGACAACCTCGAAAACAGTTACACGGTGCAGCAGGAGTCGGAGCAGGATTTTGAGGAACTGGAAGATGATTCTGCGCTGCAGGAGGTCGGCGGTCACGAAGTACGTTCTGTGATGTACAACGGACAGGAGATAAAGGTTCCTGTCGTGAGCAATCCGATCGATTTTGAGGAGCTGGAAGCAGTCAATGAGGATATTGTCGGCTGGCTGCGCATCAGTGCGCTCGATATTTCCTATCCGGTAGTACAGGGCGCAGACAATGATTTCTATCTGCACCGGACGTTCGAGAAGGAGGACAACTTTGCAGGCTGTATCTTCCTGAATGCAGACAATAAATCGGACTTTACCGATCAGAATACGATCGTATACGGTCATAATATGAAAAACGGCTCTATGTTTGGAAAACTGAAAGATTTCCGCGAGGAAGAGGTTTTTAATAAGAGCAAGTATTTTTGGATGTTCACGGACGATCTGATCTATCAGTACCGGATCTTTTCCGCATGTGTCGTAAATAAAACGGGACTTACGTATCAGACATTTTTTGTCAACAATGAATTTGATGAGTTTATAAATACTGCGTACGCAAGCTCAGAGGTGGATACAAGCGGCGTAGAAGTAACGCGGGACGATCGGGTGATGACGCTCTCAACGTGTACGGGAGACGATGCGACGCGCTTTGTCGTAATGGGAAAGCTTGCGCAGATCTATGCGTCGAAATAGGCGCAGACAAGGAAGCTGCGCGCTAAAGGAAAAGACCGGACGAGATGCGCGGGAAAAATGTGCATCTGCGGCACAGGGAAGGGGGAGCTTTAAATGGAGGACAGTGTAAAAAGATTGCAGGAGATGGTCGATGAGAGCAGGAATATCGTATTTTTCGGCGGAGCAGGCGTCTCGACCGAGAGCGGGATTCCGGATTTTCGCAGTGTGGACGGGCTTTATCACCAAAAGTATGATTTTCCGCCGGAGACGATCTTAAGTCACACGTTTTTCGTGTATCACACGAAGGAATTTTACCGTTTTTACCGCGATAAGATGCTCTGTCTTACCGTAGAGCCGAATGCGGCTCATTTGAAGCTTGCCGAGATGGAGAAAAAAGGAAAGCTGTCCGCTGTCGTGACGCAGAACATTGACGGGTTGCATCAGAGGGCAGGCAGCAAAAAGGTCATGGAGCTGCACGGAAGTGTACACAGAAATTACTGTCAGAAATGCGGAAAGGGCTATGACGCGCAGTATATGAAAGATGCTTCCGGAGACGTACCGCTGTGTACGTGCGGAGGTGTGATAAAGCCGGACGTTGTGCTTTATGAAGAAGGGCTTGACCAGAAAACGATACAGGATTCTATCTATTATATTTCTCATGCAGATATGCTGATCATCGGCGGAACGTCTCTGGCGGTCTATCCGGCGGCAGGGCTGATCGATTATTTCGAGGGAAAGCATCTTGTTGTGATCAATAAAACGCCGACGCCGCGCGATAAGTTTGCAGACCTGCTGATCGCAGACAGTATCGGAGCGGTGCTTGGAGGCATACGCGTATAGCGCAGACGAGAAAGCGGCGGCAGACACATAGCGCAGACGAAGAAGCAACAGCGGCAGACACATAGAGCAGACAAGGGAGCGGTGGCAGAAGTCGGTGGCAGCAGACACAGATCGGAAGGGTATGGTGTGACATGGAGCATTTGAATTATGAAGTGGGAGACATCGTAAAGCTGAAAAAACCGCATCCGTGCGGCAGTAAGGAATGGGAGATCCTGCGCGTGGGCGCGGATTTTCGCTTGAAGTGTGCGGGCTGCGGTCATCAGATCATGGTCGCAAGGAAAATCGTTGAGAAAAATACGAGAGGGCTTGTAAAGAAAGACGCTTCGGTGTAGACGGTACCGGAAGGTGCTGTAAACGGAGGAAACAGCAGCGATCGGAAAACAAAGAAAAATAAGCGAAAAATAATGTGGAAAAATCCTTGAAAATGCAGAAAATGTATGGTAGTATAAGAATTCGTGATATATTATTTCCTTGCTCCTTTCATAGAAAAGGGGCCAGAGACCACAAGGAGGTGCGAGAAGCATGAATAAGTATGAATTAGCAGTGGTTGTCAGCGCAAAACTTGAAGATGACGCCAGAACCGCTACGATCGAAAAGGTGAAGGAGTACATTACACGCTTTGGCGGTACTGTAACAGAGGTAGAAGAGTGGGGCAAGAGAAAGCTCGCTTATGAAATCCAGAAGATGCATGAGGGATTTTACTACTTCGTTCGCTTCGAGTCTGATGCAGCATGCCCGGCAGAAGTCGAGAGACGTATCCGTATCATGGAAAATGTCATCAGATATTTATGCGTTAGACAGGATGCATAAATAGAAAAGAGGAGATAGAATGAATAAAGTCATCTTAATGGGACGTTTAACAAGAGACCCTGAAGTCCGCTATTCCGCAGGGGATAGCTCCATGGCGATCGCCAGATACACACTGGCAGTTGACCGCAGATTCCGCCGCGACGGAAATGATCAGCAGAGCGCTGATTTTATCGGCTGCGTGGCATTTGGAAGAAGCGCGGAGTTCGCTGAGAAATATCTTCGTCAGGGTACAAAGATCGTAGTTACCGGACGTATTCAGACGGGAAGCTACACCAATAGGGATGGCCAGAAAGTATATACGACAGACGTAGTTGTAGAGGATCAGGAATTCGCTGAGAGCAAGGCAGCATCCGCAGATCAGGGTATGCAGCAGCGCTACTCACAGCCGTCACCGATGTCAGCATCACCGATGCCGTCACCGAGTCAGGCGTCTGTAGGGGACGGATTCATGAACATTCCGGACGGAATCGACGAAGAGCTTCCGTTCAATTAATCGTTCGGACCTTACCCGATCATATTCGGGCGTACAGTCCGACGCATCGAGTTAATGCGTAAAAGGAGGAATAAGCAATGGCATTCAATAAAGATAGAGGCGATGCCCCGATGAAGAGAAGAGGCGGCATGCGCAGAAGAAAAAAAGTTTGCGTTTTCTGTGGTAAAGAGAACAACGAGATCGACTACAAGGACGTAAATAAGCTGAAAAGATACGTATCTGAGAGAGGTAAAATTCTCCCGAGAAGAATCACAGGAAACTGTGCAAAGCATCAGAGAGCGCTGACAGTAGCGATCAAGAGAGCTCGTCACGTTGCACTTATGCCGTACGTTCAGGACTAATTCAAATTGAATTAAGAGAAAAGATGAGAACCCCTCAAATGCCGGAAACGGTGTTTGAGGGGTTTTTGGGACGGGATAAAAACTGCTATTGGAGAGTGAAGCCATAGCAGGAATGATAACAGAGCGGCAGTGATATAAACGTAATACGGCTATAGTAAAGTCAGCGTGTAAAGGGGCAGAGTCTTTTGCACGCTGACTTTATAATCATTTTACGTACAGGAGTAGCCCCTGAAATACACGGATAATTCTCATTAAGGAATACACATAATATATTTAAAAATACATATAATATATATTGAAAATCTATAAACA
>CATZPU010000117.1 GCA_958422845.1 uncultured Lachnospiraceae bacterium
CATCGTCCGTCCGGCACATGTCATAAAATCCGAGATGCTCTGAATACTCGTCAGCTTCATCTCATCGCCGTCCTCCTGCGCATCTTCATCCTCCGCTTCCTCCGGCGGAGCGCTGCTTGCAAGAAGCCGCTCGATCATAAACTGCAAAAAACCATCTTCTGCCGAAAGCTTCGTGCCGCCGCCAAAAGCAGTCTCGCGAATTCGGTAGACCGCATACCCTTCCTGTGTATTTTCACCGGAAAGGCGCACAGAAATGCGGTGCTCTCCAAGCCACCGCAAAAGACTGACAAAGCGTGCGTCGAGACTTTTGATGTCTGCGCTCATGCCTGCTCCCTCCTGCGTAAATTCAAAAGCAGTCCTTTTGTTCGGATTCGTAAAAACGCCGCAGGAATAATGCTCCCACTGCCTTACACTGTTATCCAGCACAAGGATCGGCTTCTGCGGCGACGGTTCTGAACTGCCCGTCCGAAAAATCTTATAAGTACAGACCGGCTGCGCGCCGCCGTCCGGACTGCCATTAAAATCAAATACCGGCATATCAAATCTCTCCTTTTTCTTCTATATCTAATCTGGCTGTATCCGCTTTTGCATCATTTTTACAGTTGCTTTTTTGAATTTTGTTCCTCGTCAAATTCCGTGATGACGCGCTCAAGGACCTCTGCCGCAGCTGTCACCGTATTCAGACATCTGACTTCCTTATCATAAAACTGCGGTTTTATTTCAGCGCACGTTCTTGCACCGAGACGCGCCTGAAATGCTTTTATGAGCTTCATCATGACTGCGTGCAGCTCCTCTTTCTGCTCATGCGCTTTCGTCTCGATGTATTTCGCAGACACCACGCAGGCAGCTCCGGTAAGCGCGCCGCATACGTCTCCGACCTGCATTCCTCCGCCAAACGCCGCCGTCATCCTCATATCATGCTCGCAAAGCCCCAGTCCGTAATAATCATTTCCCGCATGGATCACCGACTCTGCGCAGTTATATCCCATCTCATAATATTTTCCTGCAATATCCCCAAGCATCTCTTTGCCTCCGTTTTCAAATACAAGCCTCATATCGTGCCACTTTGCTCCGCCATGGCAGGAATCCGCCGCTCCGTACCGTACAAATCCCCTGCGTTCATAATACGCGATCATGTGATCTTTGCAGGTCAGTATCACGCCGTATTTTCCTCTTTGCCGCGCAAGTGCGGTAAAATCATCTACCAGACGGGCTGCGATCCCCTGCCTGCGGTACTGCGGCAGCACGTTCAGTCCGAATACAGTCTGCCACTTTCCCTGCGGACAGTGAAGGTCTGCATCATGGTAAAGCTCGTCCGGCAGATACGGCTTATCTGTCGTTCCTCCGTTGATAAATCCGACCAAAAGCCCGTCTGCCTCTGCTGCCAGAAAATTTTCCGGAAACACGGCAAGCCGCTTCTCGATCTCCTCCCTTGAAGCTGCCTCTGCTGCCGGAAAGCAGGCTGCCTCGATCTTTGCAAGCGCCGCTGCCTCCTCCCTGTGCACCGGACGTATCGTATAATCCATAAGTATCTCTCCTCTGTAAAATCATCATTGACTGAAATCATGGAAATCATATATGATATGAATATACCATAACTGCGCAGTACCCCGATCCTCGCTGTACTGAATAGTTACAATATATCTTAGACGGCGCGATATGTAAAGAACAAAACTTTCCTATAACAGAACAAAGTAATTACGTCCACCCTCACGGCTCCATCAGTCGAAAGCCGTTTTGAAAGGAGATTCCCAGAAATGGATCAAAAAATCGAAGAAGTGTTAAATGCATGGCTTTATCTGTCCATAACGGTCAGCAATAACCGGCTTGTCTCAGACATGCCCTTAAATGAAGCAGTCATCTGCCATCTCCTGTACCGCAGTCAGATCCATCAGCCTGACGTCCCGATGACGGCGACTGATCTGTGCCGCGCGACAAAGATGCTGAAATCACAGATGAACCGCACACTCCAGAGCATGGAGGAGAAAGGACTTATCTATCGGGAACGCTCCTCTTTGGACAAACGTCAGGTACACGTTTTTATCAACCACGACTCTCCTCTGTATCAGACGATGCATACGAAGGCGCTCAGGCTTGTCGAACAGTTTATGGCGCAGATCGGCATGGAAAAAGCAGATGACATTATCAGGCTGTTTACGATCATTGCAGATACGGCGGACGAAGTGACAAAATAAAGGAAGCTTCATCCGCGCAGCCTTACCGTCAGCGCCAGATACCGTTTTTTTCCTTCACTTACGTAGGAAGCGTGCAGCGTCCCGCCCATATGCTGCGCCAGATGGCGGCTGATCGTAAGTCCGAGTCCTGTGCCGCCTTTTCCTCTCGACTGCTCCTGCATATAAAAGCGGTCAAACAGCCGCTCCGGTTCGCGCACTTCCTGCAACGGATCAATATCATTTTGGAATACGATCGCTGCGCTCCGCCCTTCTTTTTCCGGCTCTATCGAAATTCTCAGCTCACTTTTGGCATAGCGGATACCGTTTTGCAAAAGGTTTGCAAAAATACGCGTAAGCGCCTCCCTGTCTGCGCATACAAACACGGGCTGCTCCGGTATCCCGATCTGCAATTCCTTATTTTCCTTTTCAAAAAGCTCATAATTTTCAAGGCAGTACTCCCGAAGCATTCTCGCTCCGTCCAGTCTTTCCATATTCAGCCGGAGATCCTCTGCGCTCACGCGCGACAGTTCATAAAAAGCTGATACGAGCGTTTGGAGCGCATGCGATTTTCGGACGGCGATCGCGAGATACTCCTGATCCCTTTGCGTAAGCTGTTTTTCATCGATCATTTTTAAATATCCGAGCATTGCGGTAAGCGGCGTGCGCAGATCATGGCTGATATTTTCTACCTGCTCTTTGAGAGAGCGTTCCTTTTCCTGATACGCACGGCGCTGCGTGCGGATCGCCTGCAGATTCCGATTGATCACAATAAGCAGCTCCTCCAGCTCGCGCTGCGGCGCAGGCAGATGCAGGACGCGGTTTTCTTCCAGCTCATCCGTGATCTGTGAAAGCTCGTCAGCCGTCTTTTTGATCGAGCGGCGCAGCAAAAAGAGACGCCACGACAGAAAAATCACTGCAATGACAAGTATACTGAGCAGAATCCCTATAAAAATACGCATCGTTTCGCCTCTCCCTTCTCCCGCAACTGTCTTCCACATTCTGATGCGGCGATACAGATTCCCACACTATCTGCTTCGCGCTTCGACCGGCAGCGCGCTACAGCTCCATCTTCCGATACCTCCATACCCCGAACGCGAGAAATACCGCGATCCCGATAACCCCTGCCACGGTACACTTTGCAAAGCCCTGCGCCGTGTCCCACAGGCAGTCGTAGCTTGAGAAATGTACGATGGCTTCGTTCTTTAAAAAGCGTTCCGGCAGCCATGCGGTGATCCGTGCAAACACATCGATCTTCAGTCCCAAAAGGAAGGTGATCTGCGGAATGCCGAACCAGATCATCACCCAGATCAGACTGGCCGTGATCTCATTGCGGAACAGGATGCCAAGAACCAGCATGCTGATCATAGAGCCTGACGCGATCGGCAGTACCGCTGCGATTCCGGTCAGCATCTCCCGAAGCGGCAGCCACTCCGGTTCGCGAAGAAGCAAGAACGCGCTCCCAACATAGACTGCGAGAACGATACACAGTACGAGAAATGTATAAAAAAATGCGGAGATACATTTTCCAAACAGTATCTTTTCCCGCGAAAGTCCCGCCGCAACTGCTGTTTTCAGCACGCCATTTTTCCGGTCCTCAATAAATACGCAGCCCGGCACGACTGCGCCAAGCACGATCATCAGATGTCCGATCATTCCGGTAAAACAATTCAGTGAAAAACGCACCGTCCCATAACGGAAATCCGGCGTAAATTTGTCAAATCCAAAAATCACAAGATTCATCGCAAGCACGAGTCCGCACAGTACTCCGACTATGATAAAAAATCCTCTCTGCGTCCGCATGCGATAAAATTCACTTTTTATATAATTCAGCATGGCGCGCTACCTCCGTTCTTGAGCTTCATGTAATATTCCTCCAAGGACCGCTTGTGCCGTACAAGCTCCTGCACCTGCAGTCCGTGACCGGCTGCGAGAGCGCCGTATCGCTCCGTTCGCTCATCTGCCCCAAGAATATGGATGCTGCCGTCCGCCATGATCTGATACGATCCATGGTGAAGCTCCTGTTCGAGAAGTACCGCATACTGCTGCGTATCCGATACGCGTATCACCACGTAGTCCGCGCATTTTTGGGCAAGCTGGCGGACTGTGATCTGTTCCAGCAGTCTGCCCTTTTGAAGAAATCCGTACACCGTCGCCATCTGCTCCAGCTCGCTTAAGATATGGCTGGAGAGCAGGATCGTAATACCGCGTTCCTGATTCAGACGGATCAGCAGATTTCGTATCTCCATGATACCGCTCGGATCAAGACCATTTACCGGCTCGTCGAGGATCAGAAGCTCCGGCGTGCCGATCAGCGCGATCGCAAGTCCGAGCCGCTGCTTCATGCCAAGCGAAAGATCCGTCCCTCTTTTTTTCCTGACCTCCGTAAGCCCTGTCAGTTCAAGTGCCTCCCCGACCGCCGCTTTCCCTGCCACGCCTTTCTGAATACGGAAATATTCCAGATTCTGCTCTACGGAGAGCTGCGGGAAAAAACCTGCTTCCTCGATCAGCACGCCGGTCCGCCCGCGCATCCTGCGCAGTCCCTCCTGCGTATTTTCGCCAAACAATGCTATCTCACCGCCTGATACAAATATCTGTCCTGACAGCAATTTCAAAAGCGTCGATTTTCCTGCGCCGTTATCTCCGATCAGACCGTATATCTCGCCGCGTCTAAGACGGAGACTTACGCCGTCAAGCGCACAGCATTTTCCGAAATATTTCGTCAGATTTTTCGTCTCTGCCACGTAAGCTTCCATGTTTCTTCTCCTCTCCCGCCAG
>CATZPU010000118.1 GCA_958422845.1 uncultured Lachnospiraceae bacterium
GATCACGATCGTATTCCAGCCGATCGGCGCTTCTACAGAGAAGTTTGCTACACTTAAGACAGGAGATTACTTCCGCGATTTCGTTGGCCCGCTCGGACAGCCGTCAGAGCTCTGCCTTGAGAAAGAGCTGGAGGAGACAAAGAAAAAGAAGATCCTTTTCGTTGCCGGCGGCGTAGGTACTGCGCCTGTTTATCCGCAGGTAAAATGGCTGCATGAGCACGGGATCGAGGCTGATGTTATCATCGGTGCAAAGACGAAGGATCTCGTGATCATGGAGGAGAAGTTTAAGGAGGTTGCAGGCAATCTCTACATTACGACAGACGACGGCTCCTACGGCAGAAGCGGTATGGTTACGAAGGTTATCGACGATCTGATCACAAACGAGGGCAAGACGTACGACTGGTGCGTATCCATCGGACCGATGATCATGATGAAATTCTGCTGCCTGACTACAAAGAAATACAACTTAAAGACGATCGTCAGCATGAACCCGATCATGGTAGACGGTACAGGTATGTGCGGCGCATGCCGTGTTGTAGTCGGCGATGAAGTGAAGTTCGCATGTGTTGACGGACCGGAATTTGACGGACATCTGATCGACTTTGATGCAGCTATGAAGAGACAGGCTATGTACAAGACAGAAGAAGGCAGAGCGCTTCTGAAGCTGCGTGAGGGAGATACGCATCATGGCGGATGCGGCAATTGCGGAGGTGACGAATAATGGCAGACGTATTGAAGAAGGTTCCTGTAAGAGAGCAGGACCCGCAGGTGAGAGCTACAAATTTTGACGAGGTATGCCTTGGCTACAATAAAGAAGAAGCTATGGAAGAGGCTGCACGCTGCTTAGGCTGCAAGAATGCAAAGTGTGTGCAGGGATGTCCGGTCAATATCAATATTCCGGCATTTATCAGCGAAGTAAAAGAAGGAAAATTCGAGGAAGCATACAAGGTGATCTCCGAGTCCAGCGCGCTTCCGGCGATCTGCGGCCGTGTCTGTCCGCAGGAGAGCCAGTGCGAGGGTAAATGTATCCGCGGCATCAAAGGCGAGGCTGTTTCTATCGGTAAGCTGGAGCGTTTCGTTGCAGACTGGGCAAGAGAGAACGGCATCAAGCCGCCTGCTCCGCAGAATAAGACAGGACGCAAGGTCGCAGTCATCGGTTCCGGTCCTGCCGGACTTACATGCGCAGGCGATCTGGCAAAGTACGGCTACGACGTAACGATCTTCGAGGCGCTGCATGAGCCGGGCGGAGTTTTAGTATACGGTATTCCTGAGTTCCGTCTTCCGAAGCTCGATGTCGTTGCAAAGGAAGTGGAAAACGTAAAATCTCTCGGCGTTAAAATCGAGACGAACGTTATCATCGGCAAGTCCATCACGATCGACGAGCTGATGGACGAGGAAGGCTTCGAGGCAGTATTCATCGGCTCCGGTGCAGGACTTCCGATGTTTATGGGTATTCCGGGCGAGACTGCTAAGGGCGTATTCTCTGCAAACGAGTACCTGACAAGAAACAATCTGATGAAAGCGTTCCGTGAGGATTACGATACACCGATCGTACACGGAAAGAAGGTCGCTGTTGTCGGCGGCGGAAACGTTGCAATGGACGCAGCCAGAACGGCTCTTCGTCTCGGTGCTGAGGTACATATCGTATACCGCCGAAGCGAAGCAGAGCTTCCGGCTCGTGCAGAGGAAGTTCACCACGCTAAGGAAGAGGGCATTATCTTTGACCTTCTGACAAATCCGAAAGAGATCCTCGTAGACGAGAACGACAGTGTATGCGGTATCCGCTGCATCCGTATGGAGCTTGGCGAGCCGGATGCATCAGGAAGAAGACGTCCGGTAGAGGTTCCGGGATCAGAGTTTGACATTGATGTAGATACAGTCATCATGTCCCTTGGTACATCACCGAATCCGCTGATCTCTTCTACGACGATCGGTCTTGATGTAAACAAGAGAAAGTGTATCGTTGCAGACGAGACGACAGGACAGACATCAAAAGACGGCGTATTTGCCGGCGGAGATGCCGTTACCGGCGCAGCTACAGTTATCCTCGCTATGGGAGCAGGAAAGGCTGCTGCAAAGGGAATCCATGAGTTCTTAAGCGAAAATAAATAATAAATGATAAGACCGGATGGGGGCGGTATACGGAGGCAGAAGTGTTTCGTATGCGTCACTGTCCGGTTTTTCTGTTTTCAATATTGTTTTAGATGGGAGGGCAGCGTATGATAACTGTATTAAACAGAGAGAGTGTGTATATTGGAAATGATATGAGGAAGTTTTCTCTGATCCGCGATATTCTCTCCCGCAATGGGATCGACTATACGTACAAAATATCCAATCCGCTGAATCGGGTGGGAGCATTAGGCGGCGGCACCATGCGAAGTATGACCGGAGGGCTTGGGTACGGCGGCGCGCCTGTGTCAGATACGTATGAGGTGTTTGTCCATAAGAAGGATTACGAGAAGGCAAAATACGTTTTAAGTGAGACGCTGCATCGTCCGTGATTGTGACGGGATCATGCTTTATGGGATGCGAAGCGATGATACGCAGGAGATATAAGAAAAACAAATGAAAATCACGTTACTTACTGTTGGAAAAATAAAAGAAAAATATCTGCGCGACGGTATTGCAGAGTATGCAAAGCGTCTCGGAAGATACTGCAAATTAGAGATCGTTGAGGTGCAGGACGAAAAAACACCGGATAATGCTTCGCCTGCGCAGGAGCATCAGATCAAAGCGCTGGAAGGAGAGCGGCTTCTGCGCTATATCAAAGATACCGACTACGTTACGGCTCTTGCGATCGATGGGAAAATGCTTGATTCTGTGGAACTCTCCGAAAATCTGGAGCGTCTTTTTGTACAGGGAAAAAGCAGTCTTGTTTTTGTTATCGGAGGTTCGCTCGGGCTTTCGGACGAGGTGCTTCGTCGTGCCGATTATCGGCTCAGCTTCTCAAAGATGACGTTTCCGCATCAGTTGATGCGCATGATCCTGCTTGAGCAGCTTTACCGGAGCTTTCGTATCAGCAAAGGAGAACCGTACCACAAATAAACGCATCTTTTGGCAAAAAACAAGAAAATGAAAAAAGCATCGGCATCGGACTTGAAAAAAAATTGATTTTCCTGTATACTGTCTCAGATAGTTAGCAGAAGATGAACAAGGGAGGAATAATATGTCACAGAGAAAAGATATCAAAAAAGTATTGATTATCGGTTCCGGTCCGATTATCATCGGACAGGCGTGTGAATTTGATTATTCAGGAACTCAGGCTTGTAAGGCACTTCGCAGTCTGGGTTATGAGATCGTTTTGGTAAATTCCAATCCGGCTACCATTATGACGGATCCGGAGACGGCTGACGTTACTTATATTGAACCGCTCAATGTCGAGCGTCTTGAGCAAATTATTGCCAAAGAAAGACCAGATGCATTACTGCCGAATCTTGGCGGACAGTCCGGTCTTAATTTATGTTCAGAATTAGCCAAGGCGGGTATCCTTGAAAAATATAATGTAGAAGTGATCGGCGTTCAGGTCGATGCGATCGAGCGCGGCGAGGACCGTATCGAGTTTAAAGAGACGATGGAAAGCCTCGGCATTGAAATGGCGCGAAGCGAGGTCGCTTATTCTGTCGAGCAGGCAGTAGAGATCGCAGACCGTCTCGGTTATCCGGTCGTGCTTCGTCCGGCTTATACGATGGGCGGCGCAGGCGGCGGACTCGTATACAATATCGAAGAGTTAAAGACGGTATGTGCCCGCGGACTGCAGGCAAGTCTTGTAGGACAGGTGCTTGTCGAGGAGTCGATCCTTGGCTGGGAGGAGCTTGAGCTTGAGGTAGTGCGCGATGCGGACAACAATATGATCACTGTCTGCTTTATCGAGAATATCGATCCGCTCGGCGTCCATACGGGAGACTCTTTCTGTTCCGCTCCGATGCTTACGATTCCGGAGCATGTACAGAAGCGTCTGCAGGAAAAATCCTACAAGATCGTTGAATCCATTCAGGTGATCGGCGGCACGAATGTACAGTGGGCGCACGATCCGAAAACAGACAGAGATATCGTTATTGAGATCAATCCGAGAACGTCACGTTCCTCCGCGCTTGCTTCCAAGGCAACGGGCTTCCCGATCGCTCTCGTGTCCGCGATGCTTGCTACGGGACTTACGCTTAAGGATATTCCGTGCGGCAAGTACGGCACGCTTGATAAGTACGTACCGGGCGGAGATTATATTGTGATCAAATTTGCACGCTGGGCATTTGAAAAGTTCAAGGGCGTAGAGGACAAGCTCGGAACGCAGATGCGCGCAGTCGGCGAGGTCATGAGTATCGGTAAGACGTACAAGGAGGCTTTCCAGAAAGCGATTCGCAGCCTTGAGACGGGAAGATACGGACTGGGACATGCGAAGGACTTTGACAGCCAGACGAAGGAAGAGCTGCTGCGCCGTCTGATGACGCCGTCGAGTGAACGCCACTTCATTATGTACGAGGCGCTGCGCAAGGGCGCGACAGTGGAAGAGATCCACGAGATCACAAAGGTAAAACATTACTTTATTGAGCAGATGAAAGAGCTTGTAGAGGAAGAAGAAGCTCTTGCGGCAAATAAGGGAAGCCTGCCGTCTGACGAAGCGCTGACAGCCGCAAAGAAGGACGGATTTTCTGATAAGTATCTGAGTCAGCTCCTTGAGATTCCGGAGGATACGATCCGCGAACGCCGTATTGCGATCGGCGTAGAGGAAGCATGGGAGGGCGTACACGTAAGCGGTACGGAAAACAGCGCATATTATTATTCGACGTACAATGCGCCGGATAAGAATCCAGTAAACGAGGACAAGCCGAAGATCATGATCCTTGGCGGAGGCCCGAACCGTATCGGACAGGGTATCGAATTCGACTACTGCTGTGTTCACGCTTCTCTGGCTCTTAAGAAGCTCGGCTTTGAAACGATCATTGT
>CATZPU010000119.1 GCA_958422845.1 uncultured Lachnospiraceae bacterium
ATGAGGGAATGCCCGCTATCGGTTGTATGACGGATAACGGGCATTTGTATTCGCTTGCATTGAGACAGGGAATAGAGTACACTACTATTGCAGGGGATATGGCGGAATCATGATGTGTCAGTATAGCGGCAATTCAGTATCCGCTGCACGAACGAACGGAGGAAGAGATCATGTATGTCATTGTATGTGATGATGAAAAAAGTACGTGCTCGCAGTTGGAATGCCTGCTTGCAGATTATGCCCTGCGGCGGGGCGTGAAGCTAAGAACAGACAGTTTCTTTTCCGGTGATGCACTGATCGATCATTTAGATAAAGAAGAAACGCCGGATGTCCTTTTTCTGGATATTGAGCTGCCAAGACTTAACGGCGTGGCAGTCGGAGACTATATCAGGAGGGTGCTGGAGAACGAGCAGATCTTTCTTGTTTATATTTCTTCAAAGGAACGGTATGCCCTGCAGCTTTTCAAAAACAGACCATTTGACTTTCTGATCAAGCCGCTCAATGAGGAAAAGGTATTCCCTGTACTCGACAATATCTGTCGGATCGTTGGAAAGAGTAACTGTGAGTTCGAGTATCAGAACAAAGGCAGCGTATACCGGATACCGTACAGGGATATTCTTTACTTCCAAAGCGCCGGAAGAAAGATAAGCATTGTGGCGAGACAGGGAGAGCGTACCTTTTACGGAAAGCTTGCGGACGTGGCAGCAAAGCTGCCAGAGCGGCTGTTTTTGAGCATCCACAAATCGTATCTCGTGAATGTGAATTACGTGCAGGAGTACACGTACGAGTGTGTAAAAATGGTAAACGGTGATACTTTGACGATAAGCAAAGCGAATCGGGCGGCGGTGCGCAAAAAAATACTGGAGAGGGAAGCGGATGAGTTTGGAGATTACTGATGTAATATTAGAGTTTTTGGCGACTGCTGTGCGTTTTTATGCGGTCAGTCATTTTGTTTATACTTTCTTAGCAAAAGATGAGTGCTGTTGGAAGCATATATGGATATTATATGTTTTTGCTATTTGTTGGACAAGCCTGATATACATGACATTTAAGTCTCCTATTCTGAATATTATTTCTAATTTGGCAGGATATTTGCTGCTTGTTCTGCCATATAAGGTCAGATTTTCCAGAAAACTATTGCTCGTCAGCATGATTTATGTGGTGGGTATGATGGTGGATAGTATCGTGGTACTTTCTTTTACAAAATATGCTGTAGGAGAGTTGATAAATCCGATATACGAATGTGTCATAAGTCTCATTCTTCTGTTTCTTGCGATTTTGTTAGAAAGAACAATCTCTGTACAGCAGGATATCTGCTTGCCGCTATTTTACCGGATTGCTTTTTGCTTCATCCCGATCGTGAGCATTGGCTGTATTTACTATATGGTCATGGTCGTGATCGAGGCGCAGCGGACGATTACGGTCGTCGCCGCCGCTCTGCTCGTCATCAATTTGCTGGACTTTTATCTGTATCATTCTCTTATGCGGTTCTATTCTGACCGTATGGAGAAGAAGCTGCTGGAGCAGATGGTGGAGGTATACGCGTATCAGCTTGACGCAGTCAGAGCATCGCAGGAGAAGGTGACAGCGTTGCGGCATGATATGAAGCATCACCTGATAGAGCTTTCTGCTATGGTAAACGGGAAGGAAAATCCGGAGCTGATAAAATATCTGCGCGAGATGGAGCAGTTTATGTTAAACCCGAAGGAGCGTGTCGCGACGGGAAATCAGGAAATCGACGGCGTACTGAATTATCTGCTCCAAAAGGCAGACGAGCGCCTTGCGCACACAGAGATCAAGATCAGTATACCGGAAAAGATATGCCGCGCAGATTTCAATATTTGCGTCATTCTCGGAAATCTCGTGGACAATGCGATCCGCGAAGCGGAAAAGTCACAGGAGAAGTACCTGCGAATCGACATCCAGTCAAAGCAGGGGATACTGCTGATCTTTGTGGAGAACAGCTATTCCGGCAAGATCGTACGATCAGGGAATACATTCAGGACGACGCAGACAGATTCTGCTATTCACGGACTCGGGCTTAAGAATGTCAAAAAGATCGTGCAATCAAACGGAGGGGAGATGCAGATAGATTACGACGATAGCAGATTTAAGGTGCAGGTGATGCTATATTCTGCAAATATCAAATAAATTTCTGTAAATGGAAGCCGAAAGGCTTCCTTTTTTTGATGTAAAGTCTATTTTTGGCAAAAATATGGGCGGTTTTTGACAAGTGGGAAATTTTTGAAAGATTATATGGTATGATACAGCCAGATAAAAATAAAAACGAAGGCGGCAGTGATCTGCCGCTGCTTTTGAAAGGATGATTAGAGGATGAGGAGAATATATAAACTTTTCATAATTACCATGGCATTTGTCGTATTATTATCCGGCTGTAAGAAAACGGATGTAGAAACGGAAAAAACGTTGACTGAAACAAAGGCGGAAATAAGTACAGAAAAAAATGGAGATAATTCGGACACACCCTTCTTTCCGGCATCCTACGAGGGAGGGACAGAGAAGGTAGCGTTTGATGTTGCTTTGGAGATTCCGGAAGACTTTGGTCCGTCTGATTTTTATCTGCCGAAGGTCGAGGGCTTGCAGTGTGTGGATCAGGAGGCGGCGACCAAGATCGGCGTGGGCGATCAGGAAGTGAAGGATCAGCTTATGTATCCGAAGGATGAGAATTATATAGCGGATCAGTATTACTATTTTCTTTCTGATGATACGACAGTTAGCATAGATACCGGCTTTTCCATCTCTAAGGAGGCAGCGTCGTGCTATTCGCAGGCAGCCCCTTTAAGTGAACGCGGAGCTTCCAAGGAGACGTTTTCCTTTGGAACGGCGGAGGATTCTATCAGCCAGATCAAAGAGATGTTATCTGCGATGGATTATCCGACGGAAGAGTTCCGATTTGACTGGTTTTCGGTGAATAAAGACGAGTATCGGGAGCTGGAGCAGCAGTACCTTGCAGAGAACATGATAGAGCCCGGTAAGGAAAAGGGCGAGTGGTCGGACAGCGATAATGCGTATGAGATTTATGCATGGCAGGTATATGGAGGACTTCCTGTATTTCAGGAATATATGACAACGAGGATCGGAAGAGCTTTCGAGAGCTATCAAAGAGCTCCGGTATCGGCAATCTGCTCCGAACAGGGGATATTGTCGGTGACTGCGATTGCACCGTACAAGTTTGTACCGACGCAGGAGAAGGCAGAATTTCTTCCGTTTCCGGAAGTCGCCGCTGTGGTAGAGCAGAAGTATGAAAATCTGCTCGACGAAGCTGTTTATACGGTATATCGGGCGAAGCTTGCGCTGCGGATCTATCGCGATACGGCTGGGCAGTATGCGGCGGATCCTGTCTGGTACTTTGAAGCAAGGAACAGCGATGGAAAGGAAACCGTGATACTTGTAAACGCGCTGACGGGAAAAGAGATCTATATGGATCCGTGATTGTGGGAAAGAAGAGGAAAAAGATGGGGAGAAAGCATGAGAACGCCTTGTCTGATGGATGGATCGGACAGATCGCTTCTGACAGGGAAGAAGCAGAGATAATCCGGTACGGGCTGCATCAGCTCTTTTTGATAGCGGTAAATGCAGCAACGATCGCCGGATGCGCTCTGCTGTGGGGACAGCCGTTCTTTTGTCTGCTCCTGTTCCTTATTATCTTTATTCTGCGTCCATACGCCGGAGGGTACCATGCCGATACCGAGCTTCGCTGCTATGTCTTGTCGGTAGGCGTTATGAATCTGGCGATGCTGTGCAGGTGCAGAATGGATATTCCGATAGTGGTATCGCTGCTATTGTACATAGGAGCGGCGGGGATTATCTGGCGATATGCGCCTGTGGCGAATCCGCAGCGTCCGCTGGATCGCATCGAGGTACAGAGATATGCGAAAAAAGCGAAAGAATTGTTACTTCTGCTTAGCATCATGGCAATAGCAGCTAGTTGGTTAAAGGCTCTGGCGGCAGCGGACGCTGTCTTTTGCGGATTTTTCATTATCGCCCTGTCCCTCTTGGCGGGGAAATGGAAATACCGAGCAGGCAGCAGGAGGTTCAAAGAAGCGGAGGAGTTGGAATGGGATACATAAAATCGGACATACGGCGGCTGTGCAAAAGCCGCGCATGGTATATCGGGATCGCGGGCGTGGTGTTTGCTTTGTTTTTTGCCATGGAGGGAAGAGGATTTGAAAACGGCAGTCTCTTATTTCACTATGTGTTTGTGACGCATCTTTCCGGCATCATGATTACCTTTATCTTTTGTGCGGCGCCGTTTGCAACGGTATTTTGCGAGGATCTGGAGCAGCAGTATATCCGCTGCGCGGTGATCCGCGGAAATTTCAAAAAATACGTATGCTCGAAATGTGCGGTGATCTATGCAAGTTCTGTCATCACGATGCTTTGCGGTACGCTGCTCTATCTGCTGATCTGCCGCACGCAGGTTCCGTGGATCAGGGGTATGGAGGATATTTCCGGCACAGCAACAGGATGCTACAGCACTTTAGCGGAGAACGGTCATTATCTGGGCTATTGTATGATGTATGCGCTGCATCTTGGGATGCTCTCCGGTGTATTTTCCCTTATGGCGGCGTTCGCCTCGATCTATATATCGAACCGGGTACTGATCCTGATCCTTCCGGCGCTGCTGTATCAGGTCACGATGAGGATCAATATAAACGGGTATAGCTGCTATATTTTTTTTGCGAAGAATAAAATTTTTGAACAGGACTGGATGAATTTTCTTTTTATTTTCGGATTGTCCGCACTCCTGTCGGTCGCCGCGGCGGCAGGTATTTATAAAAAACTAAAGAAGAGAGTGTAGGGGGAGGTGTTGAAGCTGGTCAAATATATAGGAAAAACGTCGGTCAAAAAGATCTTTAACAGCAGGATGCTTGTCATGGCTCTGATCATGCTGATGCTGTCATGGGAGTACGAT
>CATZPU010000120.1 GCA_958422845.1 uncultured Lachnospiraceae bacterium
AATACTGGAAACGTAGAAAACACCGCAGGCAAAATGACCGCCCACTGCGTATCCAAAAGGTGCAGATCGTCAAGTACGAGATATTCCGGAAGCATCAGCACCTGAAACGGCATCAGCATCAGCACGATATACAGCATCAGCACGAGCTTTTTCCCCGGAAAGTGAAAACGCGACAAGCCCCACGCCGCAGGTACCCCAAACAACAGCTGTCCTGCCACGATCCATGCGGACATCTGAATGGAGTTCCAGAACATCACAAAAAACTGCGGCGAATCGATCAGAATCTCGACAAGAGGCTGCAGCGTCGGCGCTTTCGGCAAAAGCGCCCATGACGCCATTCCCTCGACACCTCCTAAGACCGGTCCCAAATACTCTTCCAGCTCCCACTGGTTCATAAATGCTCCGCCCACTGCAAAAATGATCGGGAAAAAAATGACTGCCGCAAGCAGAAAGAGCGTTGTATATACGAATATTTTACCTACACTCACTCCGCCCCAATCTTTCCTGCGTTTTTTCTTTTTTTCGCCGCCTTGTATCCTGCCGCTGCTTTGCATTTCTACACTCTCCTGTGTTTTACTTTTTTATTGCCTTTTCCTCGGAAGCTTTGCATACAGCCGCTACACCTCGCTGTCCCATGCCCTTTGCAGCAGCAGGATCAGCCCGAACACAAGCGCTGCATTGATGACTGCCGCCGCCGCGATCTTGTCGAACGACAGCTCGCGAAACCAGTTGTTGTACAAATGCTGGATCAGATACATGCTCTGATGCGGATAATCGCCTGCTACGAGCCACGCTTCCCGAAACACTTTAAAGGAGTTCAAAAAAGACAATACCGAGATCGTATACAGCGCAGGCTTTAGATTCGGCAGTGTAATTTTTAGAAAGCACTGCCACTCTCCTGCGCCGTCCACGCGGGCCGCCTCGTAAATTGCTGTGGGAATGCCTGCAAGCCCTGCCATCCACAGCACCATATCATAGCCGATATTTTTCCACAGATAACTGATGACAAGAACGGCAAATGCTGCGCTGCTTCCCATCCAGCTCACCTTCTCCGCTCCAAAACGCTCCAGCAGCGCATTGATCAGACCGTTCGTATGAAACAGCGCCTTCCATACAAGCACCACGGACGCTGCCGGAACGGCGACCGGAACGAGAAACATCCCTTTCAACGCATTCTTTCCCATTCGCAGCTTTTGCAGTATAACTGCCAACGCAAGGGAGATGACGACAAGCAGCGGAATACAGATAAACGTAAACCGCAGCGTATTGCCTGCCGCCATCCGAAACGCCGCATTGTCAAACACTTCCCTGTAGTTTTTCAGTCCTACCCACTGTGCTGTGACTGCGCTTTGAAAGGAACGCTTTACCACTTCCAGAAAAGGAAGAAAGGCAAAGCAGAGCACTCCCGCAAATCCGGGAAGCAGGAAGAAAAGTCCCGCAAGCTCCCGTTTTTCTATTCTGCTCCCGAATAATGGACGCTTTTGCCTGCTTCGGCGCAGAGGATTTGATTTTTCTGTTTTTGCCATTCCCTTTTCCTTCCCTCGTTTTTTTTATACGTTTTTCAACGTTACTTTTCTTTCTGTACGGCTTTTAGTTGTCTCCGACTTCTGACCGTGTTTGCAAACCGTATCTCCGCATATCTTCCGCAGCTTCTTTCTCCTGACAGCGCTTTGTATGCACTTCTCCTGTCTGTCCTCTTTTGTGTATGCCTTTTGCAGCACTTTTATCCCTGCGCCGCTTTTGGTCTTGCTCTGTGTCTCCCTTTATTCTGCAAGATACAGATTCAGCTTCTGCATAATGGAGCCGACTGCCTCATCGACGGTACACATTCCGTACATACATTTTTTCGTATCTTCCAGCACGGTATCGCGCTGCACGCTGTCCATATTGGCGCACACGGAAAGGCTGTCTGCCGCGGCAAAAAGCGCTGCGATCTCTTCCTCTGACGGCCATCTGCATGTGATGGTAACAGCCGCATCATTTTCAGACGGATCCTCACCGTATGTCGTCTGTTCGATCTCGGCGATCGTCCCTTCCGTCGGATACAGGATACGCTCAAACAGCGTTCGGTTGACCGGAAATCTCGCGTACGCCCCTGCCTGTACTGCGTCTGCCGAAAACAGATAACGGATAAAATCGCGCGCCTGCTCCTGCGCCTTTGCAGTGCTCGACATACCGATCATCGTATACGGTACGAAAACTGCACCGCCGCCCTGTTCCGGCAGTACAAACCTGCAGCCGCCCGCCTCATTTTCTATCGAAAGAAGGGAGATATAATCCATCAGGTCGCCAAGGATGCCGATCGACAGCCGCTTATCGCCGCGCGCCAGATCGAATCTCGGCTCCGACACCGGATAATCGTCGTAATACGTCTGCTCTGCCAAAAGCTGTGCTTCGTACTCGCGGTACATCGAAAGAAACTCGCTCTCCTTTTCATCGGCGTTGGCAGCCGTATTCCGGTAGACGTCTGCGCACAACGAAACGTACTGACGGATCACTTCCTCGTCAAGCGTGCCGTCCTCCTGTACCCACCTTACACTGTAGAGCGGGTACAGATTCTCCGCCAGATACGATACCGTACTCCACGATAACAGGTCCGCTTCCTGTGAAAGCTCCCGAAGCTGCTCAATGGATGATGCACCGGACACATCGCCTAATGCGCTTCCAATCTGTGATACCGTCTCCGCTTCTCCTGCCGCAGCCACCATTGCAAACTGCACCGGAGCGGCGTAAACGCCGTCCTCCTGCTGTTTTGCATACGCGATATTTTCAAGCAGACCGTCGTTCTCCTTTACTTCCTCCAAAATTGTGCTGATGTCCGCCAGTACGCCCTGATCGGTGTAATCATCCGCCGGCATTCCGTCCAGTACCAGTACGTCCGGCCCTTCTCCTGCCAGAATCTGCGTATTCAGCGTCCGCACTGCATCCGCAGCCGTCATGCCGTCCTCGCCGCTGATCCCTACCTGATACTCCACGTATGTCTCCGGATGTTCTATCTGATACTGCGACGCCGCATGGCGGATCAGATCATTTTCTTCAAGTGAATATACCGTCACGGTGTCAGGCGGCACGCTCTGCGTATCATCGGAATACGCAAACCGCAGAAGCGAGGTCGCTCCGCCATCTCCCAATGTCAGCACGTAGAACGCCCCGTCCGATACCTCCATAGCCAGAAGCTGCACTGACGGATCGGAAAGCGCTGTCATCTCTCCGTCCACGATCTGCTCCACCACACTTCCTTCCATCACATGAGAAAAAATTCCTTTCTTCGTGCAGTAGTAGAGCCGTCCCTCCGCGTCATCTGCAAATACAACAGGCCGTCCGAACGAGGTCGTGATCTCATACGTATCTTCTGATTCAAATAATGCCTGCTCCAGCGCTTCGTCTCTGGAAAGAGGCTCTCCGGTATCGAGATCGTACCGGAATACCTCCTTTCCTGCTATGGCAAGCACTTCATTTCCGCAGACGGTCACTGCGTCTGCGCCAATATCGCCAAGCGTCTGCGCCACCTCTCCCGTCTCACGCTCCAGAATCATCGCCTCTCCGCTATACGACTGCGCCGCTGTGCGCCCGTCTGAGGCAAACGCAAGTCTCCAGCTCCTCGTATCCTCCGACTGCTCTGCGCTTTGTGCATTTCCCTGCGCATCAAACGGAACGTAATACTGCTTTTCTCCGCTGATTGCAAGCCCTGCGCCGCGTCCGTCCACACAAAGCTCGATCGAAACGTAGTACCAGCCGCCGTATTCCTCCGGAAGTCTGCCTGCCTCCTGCCATGTCTGCCCTGCGTCGCTGCTGTCCCACAGCGTCACGCTGCCTCCTCCTGCCGTCGCCATCCGCAGCGTTCCATCCTGCATCTGTACGATGTCGTAGGCCATTGCTCCCTCCGAAAGTTCAGGGAATCCCATTTGTTCGCACACAAACCGTCCCATCGGCGCTTCTTCTGCATATACAAAGCCGGACGGCGCACAAAGCGCTGTAACGCACAGCAGTACCGCCCCTGCCGCGGCTTTTCTGATCCCTCTGCTCCATCTCTTCATCCAAAACTCCCCCGTTTCCTCTTTCCCATCTGCTCTTGCATTGTCCTCGTCTGCTTCTTTATCCTATCTCTTATTCCGCCAGATACAGATTCAGCTTCTGCATGATAACATTCACTGCCTCTTCGGCTGTGATCTCACCGCTCATGCACCGTCCGACCTCAGCCGTCACCGTCTCCTGCTTCACGCGCTCTGTATCGGCGCAGGTCGTCAGGGAGTCTGCCATCTTCCGCAGCGCATCCATCTCTTCTTCGGTCGGCCACTCATAGACCAGTTCGATCATACCTTCTCCGTCTGAGCTGCCTGCCGTTGCACTGAAAGCGCCTTCTTCAAACTGATTTTCCGTCAGAAGACGTTCAAAAGAAGCGCGGTTCACCGGAAATCCGTATCCGGTTCCATCCTGTGTTTCTCCCGAAAGCAGATGTGCCACAAACTCTCCCGCACGCTCCTGATCGTCTGAAGTGTTCAGAATACTGAGAACGCCGGACGGATAAAATACATTTTCCTGCTGCATGGAAAGCAGCTCTGCCGCAGCCGCTCCTTCCTCCGTCTCGACAGAGAGAAGCCCCGCATAAGTAATGATGCCTCCGATTGCTCCGATCCTCAGCTTCGAGTTCCCGCCCTGAAGCTCCATCGTACCGCTGGCAAGTCCATCCGTTTCTGCATACGCTGCCAGATCTTCCCACTGAACGTACTCCCCGTTCTCATAAAGTGCCAGCTCCTCCAAATCCTCCGGAGATGCTGCGGCGCGGTATGCGTCGCTGACTCGCTTGATGCCGTTTACGTATTCCGCCAGTTTTTCCTGATCGATCGTCTCGTCCTCGTTCACCCAGCTTCCGGCACAGACAGGATACAGAAGATGCGCCAGATT
>CATZPU010000121.1 GCA_958422845.1 uncultured Lachnospiraceae bacterium
TGCCATTTTCAGCGTTACGTAATACAGCGCAGTCAGAGCCGGACCGATCGTAATGATCGGAATAGAGCACGCAATGAAAATAAGATTCAGGATCATTAGATCCGCGAGACGGGACAGACCGCGAAACAGCGGATTGTCCATGTTAAAAAGGTTACGCATGTTAGTTCACTCACTTTCTCATTTGTTAAAGGAAAGTATATTATTTTTTCAGACAAAAAGCAATGTTAATCTTATCTTTAAAAAGCCGTTTAAAGGACAGATCCGTATCTTAAAGAAGGGAAAAACGGAGCAAACGGCTGATATAGTATATTTTTACGAAAAAACTCCGCAACTTTGTATTTTTTTCACGTTTCACAAATTGACAAGCTTAAGATTCATAGGATATAATAAAAAAATGCGTATATTAGGGATAATATACCCTGTAAGCAGGTTATTGGTATATTTTATGACATACATCACTGTTGAAGGAGGCAGACTATGTTGTACGATAAGGTACCTACCAGTCTGAATTTTGTTGATCGCGAAAAGCAGACAGAGAAATTCTGGAAAGAAAACAAGATTTTTGAGAAAAGTATGGAGAGTCGGAAGGAAGGCGAAACGTACACATTTTATGACGGCCCGCCGACTGCAAACGGCAAGCCGCACATTGGCCATGTGCTGACGCGTGTCATCAAAGATATGATTCCGCGTTATCAGACGATGAAGGGAAAAATGGTTCCGCGAAAAGCCGGATGGGACACACACGGTCTTCCGGTAGAGCTTGAGGTGGAGAAGCTTCTCGGTCTGGACGGCAAGGAGCAGATTGAGGAATACGGTCTGATCCCGTTTATTGATAAATGTAAGGAGAGTGTCTGGAAGTACAAAGGCATGTGGGAGGATTTCTCCGGCACAGTCGGCTTCTGGGCTGATATGGATGATCCGTACGTAACGTACCACGATGATTATATCGAGTCTGAGTGGTGGGCGCTGAAGCAGATCTGGGACAAGGGACTTTTGTATAAGGGCTTTAAGGTCGTTCCGTATTGTCCGCGCTGCGGTACGCCGCTGTCTGCGCAGGAGGTTGCGCAGGGCTATAAGACGGTCAAGGAGCGTTCAGCGATCGTCCGCTTTAAGGTAAAGGATGAGGACGCTTATTTCCTCGCATGGACGACGACTCCGTGGACGCTTCCGTCGAACGTCGGACTCTGTGTCAATCCGGACGAGACGTACTGCAAGGTAAAGGCAGCGGACGGCTATACGTATTATATGGCGGAAGCTCTTCTGGACAAGGTGCTTGGAAGACTGGCAGACGAATCACAGAATATTAAGGCATATGAGGTACTGGAATCCTACAAGGGAACAGACCTTGAGTATAAGGAATACGAGCCGCTGTTTGCGTGTGCGGGAGAAGTGGCGCAGAAGCAGCACAAGAAGGGCTTCTTTGTAACGTGCGACGGCTACGTTACGATGTCGGACGGTACAGGTATCGTTCACATTGCTCCGGCATTCGGTGAAGATGACGGAAGAGTCGGACGCAATTACGATCTGCCGTTCGTACAGTTTGTAGACGGCAAGGGCGAGATGACAGCAGATACGCCGTATGCAGGCATGTTTGTAAAGGATGCAGACAAACCGATCCTTGTAGACCTTGAAAAAGAGGGCAAGCTTTACGAGGCTCCGAAGTTTGAGCATGAGTATCCGCACTGCTGGAGATGCGACACGCCGCTTATCTATTATGCGCGCGAGTCCTGGTTTATCAAGATGACGGCAGTGAAGGACGATCTGATCCGAAACAACAATACGATCAACTGGATTCCGGAGAGTATCGGTAAGGGACGCTTCGGAGACTGGCTTGAGAACGTTCAGGACTGGGGTATTTCCAGAAACCGTTACTGGGGTACGCCGCTGAATATCTGGTACTGTGAGGACTGCGGCCATATGCATTCCATCGGAAGCCGCGAAGAGCTCTTCCAGATGAGCGGCAATGAGGCGGCAAAGACGGTCGAGCTGCACCGCCCGTACATCGATGAGATCACGATCCCGTGTCCGAAGTGCGGCAAGACGATGCACCGTGTACCGGAAGTCATTGACTGCTGGTTCGATTCAGGAGCGATGCCGTTTGCACAGCATCACTATCCGTTTGAAAATAAAGAAGTATTTGAGAAGCAGTTCCCGGCACAGTTTATCTCAGAGGCAGTAGACCAGACGAGAGGATGGTTCTATTCCCTGCTTGCAGAGTCTACGCTTCTGTTTAACAAGGCTCCGTATGAGAATGTCATCGTACTGGGGCACGTACAGGACGAGAACGGACAGAAGATGAGTAAGTCCAAAGGAAACGCAGTCGATCCGTTTGCGGCTCTGGAGCAGTACGGTGCAGATGCGATCCGCTGGTATTTCTATATCAACAGTGCTCCGTGGCTGCCGAACCGTTTCCACGGAAAGGCCGTACAGGAGGGACAGCGCAAGTTTATGGGTACGCTTTGGAATACGTACGCATTCTTCGTGCTGTATGCGAACATTGACAATTTCAATCCGATGGAGTACACCCTGGATTACGAGAAGCTTTCTGTCATGGATAAATGGCTGCTCTCGAAGATGAATTCGATGATCAAGGCAGTCGACGAGAATCTTAGCAGTTACAGAATCCCTGAGACGGCGCGTGCGCTTCAGGAGTTTGTAGATGACATGAGCAACTGGTACGTCAGAAGAAGCCGCGAGCGTTTCTGGGCAAAGGGCATGGAGCAGGATAAGATCAATGCGTACATGACTCTGTATACAGCGCTTGTAAATACGTGTAAGGCTGCCGCTCCCATGGTGCCGTTTATGACAGAGGATATTTACCGCAATATCGTCTGCAAGGTAGATGCGAACGCACCGGAAAGCATTCATCTGTGTGATTTCCCGACTGCAGATGAAGCGCACATCGACAAAGAGATGGAGACATCCATGGATGAGGTTCTCAAGATTGTTGTAATGGGTCGTGCATGCAGAAATACGGCAAACATCAAGAACCGTCAGCCGATTGCAAATATGTACTTTAAGGCACCGAAGGAGCTGCCGGAATATTATACAGAGATCATCCGCGATGAGTTAAACGTCAAAAATGTAGAATTTACACAGGATGTCAGCAGCTTTACTTCCTATACATTTAAGCCGCAGCTTAAGACAGTAGGACCGAAATACGGCAAGCTGCTTGGAAAGATCCGTCAGGCACTTCCGGAGCTCGACGGAAACGCTGCGATGAGCGAACTGAAAGCAAACGGCGTTCTGAAGCTTACGTTCGGAGCAGACGAGGTCGTTCTGGCAGAAGAAGATCTGCTGATCGAGGCTGCTCAGACAGAGGGATATATTTCTGAAAATAACGGAGACATCACCGTCGTTCTTCAGACGACTTTGACGCCGGAGCTTCTGGAAGAAGGTTTTGAGCGCGAGCTGATCAGCAAGATCCAGACGATGCGTAAGGAAGCAGGATTTGAGGTAATGGATAAAATCCGCGTATCTGTACAGGATAATGAAAAGATAAAAGCAGTTCTGCAGAAGTTTGAGAGCGAGATACTCACGGACGTTATGGCGGACGAGATCGTTTATGATACGGTTACAGGATACTCGAAAGAGTGGAATATCAACGGAGAGCACGTAACGCTCGGTGTTGAGAAGCTGTAAACAGCGTGTTTGCAGTCATGGCGGTGTGCGTCCGGCGGACCGCCGAAAAAATCAGGAAATCAGAAAGGGATTGAAAGATGAGCAAGTTGATTGATAAGGAAGTATTTAAGGATAGGGTAAAAGATAATGTAAGAAATCTCTATCGCAAAACAATTAAAGAGGCAGACCAGCAGCAGCTTTTTCAGGCAGTGGCATATGCTGTAAAGGATGAGATCATCAATAACTGGCTGGCAACACAGAAGCAGTATGAGATCGATGATCCGAAAACAGTGTACTATATGTCGATGGAGTTTCTGATGGGTCGTGCGCTCGGCAACAACCTGATCAACCTTACTGCTTATAAAGAAGTAAAGGAAGCTCTTGAGGAGCTTGGCTTTGATCTGAATGTGATTGAGGATCAGGAGCCGGATGCAGCGCTTGGAAACGGAGGACTTGGACGTCTTGCAGCATGTTTCCTTGATTCACTGGCTACGCTTGGATATTCTGCTTACGGATGCGGCATCCGTTATCATTACGGTATGTTTAAGCAGAAAATTGAGAACGGTTATCAGGTAGAAGTGCCGGATAACTGGCTTAAGAACGGCAATCCGTTTGAGCTGCGTCGTCCGGAGTATGCAAAGACTGTAAAATTCGGCGGTTACGTGCGCGTAGAGTATGACGAGCAGAAGAAGAGAAACAATTTCATTCAGGAGGGCTATCAGTCCGTTCTGGCTATTCCGTTTGATATGCCGATTCTCGGTTATAATAACAATATCGTAAATACGCTGCGCGTATGGGATGCAGAGGCGATCAATGAGTTCCATCTGGATTCCTTCGACAAGGGCGATTACCAGAAGGCTGTAGAGCAGGAGAACCTTGCAAAGAATATCGTTGACGTTCTTTATCCGAACGACAACCACTATGCAGGCAAGGAGCTGCGTCTGAAACAGCAGTATTTCTTTATTTCTGCAAGTGTGCAGGAAGCGATCGCAAAATATAAGAGAACACACAGCGACATCCGCAAGTTCCATGAGAAGGTGACATTCCAGCTCAATGATACGCATCCGACAGTAGCTATTGCAGAGCTGATGCGTATTCTCGTAGACGAGGAAGGTCTTGAGTGGGAAGAGGCATGGGATGTAACGACGAAGACATGCGCGTATACAAACCATACGATCATGGCAGAGGCGCTTGAGAAATGGCCGATCGAGCTGTTCTCCAGACTTCTTCCGCGTGTATACCAGATCATCGAGGAGATCAAC
>CATZPU010000122.1 GCA_958422845.1 uncultured Lachnospiraceae bacterium
GCAGGGAATTACACCGCATCTTTTCCTTCAGGATTTCATGGACAGAGTGTACCACGTTCATATGAAAGACGCGGCAGTGACGCTTGACGGCAGAAGCGGTCTGCTTGGTTCTCATATTGATTTTGGTGATTTGCGCAGAGGCTGGAATTTCCGTTCCCTCGGTCACGGCGATGTGGATTTTGAGAATATCATCCGTGTGCTCAATGCGGCAGATTATCAGGGACCTCTTTCCGTAGAGTGGGAGGACAGCGGTATGGATCGTATTTACGGCGCAACAGAGGCTGCCGAATTTGTAAGAAGCGTAGATTTCCCGCCGTCAGATGTCAAATTTGACGATGCGATCAAAAGCGACTGATCTCTTGCAGGAGATAGGACAGAAGGAGAAGTAAGGTACAGGATTCGCAGAACAAAAAGGTAGAGCGTATGTGACGAAGACGCCGGTATATGGGAGAAATCCTGCATACCGGTGTTTTTCTTGTGCACACTGTTTTATTTAACACTTACTTCCTTTTAGACGTTGAGATTCCGGAAAAATGGAACGATAAACGTATTTTCGCTGTAAAAAATGTATTAAATAAACAAAATATCGTTGTAAATTCTGTTATGCTGAAGTATACTATCAATATATTAGTTCATGGGAGGCATTCTATGTACCGGAACGCGATAGAAAAACTTTACAGATGGAAGGAAAAACGTCTTCGTAAGCCGCTGATCATCGAGGGGGCAAGGCAGGTCGGCAAGACATGGCTGATGAAAGAATTCGGCAAAAGGGCATACGAGAATACAGTATATATAAATTTTGATGCGAATTCTCAGATGGCGGAGCTCTTTCGTTCTGATTTAGATACTGACCGTTTAATTATGGGGCTTGAATTGTACGCAGGCAAGAAAATCGATCCGGATAACACGCTCCTGATCTTTGATGAGGTGCAGGAGGTGCCGAAGGCGCTTTGTTCACTGAAATATTTTTATGAAAATGCGCCGCAATACCATATCGTCTGTGCCGGTTCTCTTTTAGGCATAGCGCTTCATGGCGGTACGTCTTTCCCTGTCGGGAAGGTGGAATTTTTGAGCCTGTATCCGTTATCCTTTCAGGAATTTTTAATGGCGACGGCAGGAGAACGCTTTGCCAGGCTTCTTGCTATGCAGGATGATCAGATGATCCGGTCTTTTAAGCAGACTTATATTGATGCGCTGAAACAGTATTATTTTGTGGGCGGTATGCCGGAAGCGGTATTCAGCTTTTCGCAGGAAAAGGATTTTAATGAGGTTCGGGCGATCCAAAAACGCATATTGGCGGCTTATGAGCAGGATTTTTCAAAACATGCGCCGATTGAGATCGTGCCGAAGCTCCGTATGGTATGGAATAGTATTCCGTCCCAGCTCGGAAAAGAGAATAAAAAGTTTATTTACGGACTTGTGCGGGAGGGCGGCCGTGCGAAAGACTATGAAGCGGCAATTATGTGGCTTAGCGACTGTGGACTTGTCCATAAAGTAAGTCGGGTGAACGCTGCAGCAATACCGCTCAAGGCGTACGAGGATCTGAAAGCATTCAAATTGTTTCTTCTTGATGTAGGACTGCTTGGCTGTATGGCCGGACTTCAGCAGAGAACGCTGTTGGACGGGAATGATCTGTTTACAGAATTTAAAGGAGCGCTGACGGAGCAATACGTCTGTCAGCAATTAAAAACAATAGAGGATCTCGGCGTTTATTATTATACGAACGATCGCGGTTCCTGCGAGGTGGATTTTGTCGTGGATACAGGGGAGCAGATCATACCGGTTGAAGTAAAAGCTGAGGTGAATCTAAAAGCAAAAAGCCTGAAAACATTTCGGGAGAAATATGCTCCGGAAATTTCTGTCCGTACTTCAATGGCGGATTATAAGGAGGAGGGCTGGCTTGTGAATCTTCCTTTATATACAATAGAAGAGATCGGCAGGTGTACCAAACGGTTGACAGAAGGATCAGGCATATAAAGGCAGGAAGCAGAGATACAGAAAATAAAGCTAATTATAAGGAAAGAAGGCGTTTTTATGTTTGGCGAATGCCATATGCATATGTTTATGAACGGAGTGAATTACCGCGCGGCGGTGCAGCTTCATAAAAACGGCGTGCAGGAGGCGGACATCCGAAAAAAGCTGGAGCAGTATAAAGCATGCGGGATCACTTTTCTGCGCGACGGAGGAGACGGGCTTGGCGTGTCGGCGCGCGCGGCGAAGATCGCGCCGGAGTACGGGATCACATACCGGACGCCGATTTTTGCGATTCACAAAAAAGGTCATTACGGAGAGATCGTCGGACATGGGTTTGAGGACTGGAGAGAGTATCATAATCTTGTGAAGCAGGTGCGCGCAGAGGGCGGCGATTTTATCAAGGTCATGTTTTCGGGAATCATGGACTTTGATCGGGAGGGCGCGGTGACAGAAGCGCCTCTTTCGGAAAGCGAGATTCGGGAAATGATACATATTGCGCATGAGGAAGGGTTTGCGGTCATGGCGCATGTGAACGGTGCGGACGCGGTGCGTGCCGCCGTCTGCGCAGGAGTGGATTCGGTCGAACATGGCAATTTTATGGACGAGGACTGCTTACAGGCACTCTTGGACAGTGACGCAGTCTGGGTGCCGACGTACGTAACGATCACAAATCTGATCGGTAGCGGACGTTTTGACGATGCAGGGCTTTTGAGGCTTCGTAAGCGGCAGGGCGGGATGATCCGGCGCGGCTTTGAGCTTGGCGTGCAGATCGCGTCTGGCAGCGATGCGGGAGCGTACCGCGTGATGCACGGACAAGGTTTGATCGATGAATACAGGGAGTTTCGGCGGCTGACAGGTGTCGATGTGGATAGCTGTAAAAACAGCTGTGTGGGCAGCGATGCGGTTGGCGGCTGTATCGAGAGCGGGGATACAAGTGTAGAGGAGCTTTTCCCACTTTTTACAGCGCAGGAGCTTGATGCCCGTCTGGCTGCGGCAGAGGAGAAGATTCAAAGAAAATTTTCTGCCCGATAAATATTTCGGTTTCTGCCGGAAAAGCTGCATGAAAAAGAGAAAAGAGAAGAAAAACGAAAGAGGTTGAAATATGGCACAAACAGAACAGGGACGATTGACAGAAGGGCCGATCTTGAAGGTACTGACGAAACTTGCGCTTCCGATCATGGCATCGTCATTTTTGTCGACGGCGTACAGTATTACGGATATGGCGTGGATCGGGACGCTGGGAGCAAAGGCGGTCGCAGGAGTCGGTGTAGGAGGCATGTATGTGTGGCTTTCGCAGGGACTTGCCTCGCTTGCGAGAATGGGCGGACAGGTGCATGTGGCTCAGGAGCTTGGCCGCGGCGACCGCGAGCGGGCGAAAAAGTATTCGGCGGCGGCAATTCAGCTCGTTATTTTTTTCGGGGTGCTTTTCGGGGCGATCTGTCTGCTTTTTCCGGATCAGCTCATTGCATTTTTTGGAATGAAGGATACGGAGACGCTGATCCATGCGAAGGGTTATCTGATGATCACCTGCGGGCTGATCGTTTTTTCGTATGTAAATTTTACGCTTACGGGGCTGTTTACGGCACAGGGCGACGCGACGACGCCGTTTCAGGCGAATTTTGTCGGACTTATTATAAATATGATACTTGATCCGGTACTGATTCTCGGCGTAGGGATATTTCCGCGTATGGAGGCTGCCGGAGCGGCGATCGCGACTGTCACTGCGCAGATAGTGGTAACGGCTGTATTTTTGTTCTGTCTGGCATGGAAGGGCAGAAAACAGAGGCATAAAGAAAATGATGGGGAAACTGCAAAAAATGACAATATCATTCGGGAGATACGGCTTGCGCGTTTGCAGGAGCGGTCTTATTATGCGGACGTTGTGCGCATCGGAGGACCGACGGCGCTGCAGGGCTCTGTCTACTGTATGATCTCCATGGTGCTTACGAGAATGGTGGCTGCATTTGGAGCGGGAGCCGTAGCGACGCAGCGTGTCGGCGGTCAGATCGAGTCTGTATCGTGGAATACGGCGGACGGTTTTGCGGCGGCGCTCAATGCGTTTATCGGACAGAATTTCGGAGCAGGCAGGATGGAGCGTGTCAGAAAGGGTTACCGTGCGGCGTTTTCGACGATCCTCGTATGGGGTATCGGCATGACACTTATTTTCGTGCTGTTTCCGATGCAGATATCGGGGCTTTTCTTCCACGAGGCAGAAGTACTTCCCGTCGCCTCCCGCTACATGGTGATCGTCGGCTTTTCCGAAGCTTTCATGTGCGTAGAGCTGACGGCAGTCGGGGCTATTTCGGGACTCGGAAAAACGAAGATATGCAGTATCATCAGCGTCTGTCTGACGGCTCTGCGTATTCCGCTCGCGCTTATTTTAAGCCGCACGGGACTGGGGCTTGAGGGAATCTGGTGGGCGCTTACGATCACCAGTATGCTCAAAGGCATCGTGCTCCACTTCACCTTCCTGCATCTGTCAGGGGCGCGGAAAATGACTGCTAAATAGGGAAAAGGGCGCAAAAAATGCTGTTTTTTGGCGGTTTTTGCGCTGTTAAGAAGAGATTACGAAAGTATTAATATTGCACTTTGCGACTATGAATCGTGTATATGTGACTTGCAGGAATCGCAAAGGCGTGGTATTATGACTAAAATGGTATTGGCTCAATACCTGTTTTTTGTGTCCTGTTTCCTGAGGGGGAAGCAGGTACAGCCAGTAATCTATGAAACGGGAGTAAATAGAATGGAGGGTGTGACATGTTGAACAGAAGAATGAGATTTATTACGGCAGCTCTGGCAGTGTCACTGGTCATAATGAGTTTTGCGACAGGATGCGGCGCTTTGAAAAAGCCAAAGGAAACGGAGCCGCAGACACAGTCGGAGACAGAATCAGAGACAC
>CATZPU010000123.1 GCA_958422845.1 uncultured Lachnospiraceae bacterium
CTCTGCGTATCTCCTTCTTTTTGGGAATATTCTCAGCGATGGCGGGCGTGATCATCTCGATCCTCGTCGTGATCAATAAGATATTATATCCTGATATTCCGGTCGGCTGGTCATCGACGCTTTGTACGATGGTCGTTCTGTTTGGGCTTGTGCTGATGGTGCTCGGCATAGTGGGCGAGTATCTCGGGAAAATTATCATGATACTGAACAATACGCCGCAGTACATCGTGCGAGAGACGGTCAACGCTGCGGATGGGACACTGCGTACAATGGTAAAGGAAGTCGTGCGTGCGCAGACGGAAGTGCAGAGTGAAAAGATCCATGCGGCAGAGGCAGCGGCGCGCGAAGTTGTGCGTGACGAGGCGGCATGTGCGAAAGATGCGGAAGAATAACCGTAACAAAGTCCGGTAAAAGGCTGCGTCAGACAGAAATGCGGAGTGCGCATACAGAAAATAGATGCGTGTGCAGTGAGAACAGGGTACGGGAGAATACGAAAAAATAACTGCATCGAAATACGGCGCAGAATTCTGTGCAGAAGGAAGCGCAAAAGGCGAGAGTACGGTGCAGATAAACAGAGGAATAGCGATGAAAAAGATAATCATACTGGGCGCCAGTATCTATCAGGTACCGCTTATTAAGGCGGCAAAACGAATGGGGCTGTATACGATCGTTGCAAGTATTCCGGGCGAATATCCGGGATTTGCGCTGGCGGACAAGGCATATTATATCAATACGACAGATAAAGAGGCGATCCTCGCAATGGCGCAGCAGGAACAGATCGACGGAATCTGTACGACGGGAACGGATGTGGCAGTTTCTACGATCGGCTACGTATGCGAGCGTATGGGGCTTACCGGACTTTCCGAAGCAGCCGCCGTGCGTGCGACGGATAAGGCGCAGATGAAGCAGGCGTTTGCAAAAGGAGATGTGGCGGCAGCCGTATACAGAAGGGCAGAAACGCTTGAGGAGGTATATCAGGCAGCAAAAGAGATCGGCTATCCGGTCGTCGTGAAACGCGTAGACAGTTCAGGAAGCCGCGGGATCACGATCGTAAAAAAAGAAAGTCAGATAGAAGAAGCGTACCGGACGGCGCTTGAACGGTCCTCGAAGAAATACGTACTTGTGGAGGAGCGGCTTGGAGGTACAGAGATCGGCGTGGACGGAGTGGTGCAAAACGGCAGGCTCGTATTTCTTGCGCCGCATGAAAAATTCGTTTACCGCAGCAAAAATATCACGATTCCCGCAGGCCACGGATTCCCATACCGAGGCAACCGGAAAGTGCAGCAGGAGATACGATTGCAGATGGAGCGCGCGGTGAAGGCGCTTGGGCTTGATAACTGTTCGATCAATGCAGATGTTTTTGTGGATAATGATCGCGTATCTGTCATCGAGATCGGAGGCAGGACGGGAGCTACGTGTATTCCGGAGCTGATCTCGATGTATTACGGATTCGATTTTTATGAGAAGATACTTGAAAATGCAATGGGGATACCGCTTGATTTTTCACCGGAAAAAGAGGGCGTTCCCTGTATGGCAAAGCTTTTAATGAGCCCCGTAAACGGCACGATCACCGCAATTGACGAGAAGGCGCTTGCAAAGATACGCGCAAAAGGCGTTGTTGTCGATCTCGATTTTCCGGTTGGTCACGCAGTTGAGGAGATGGAGAACGGTACGACGCGTATCGGCCATGTAGTCGCATCAGCGGACAGCGTCGAGGAACTTGACGAGATCATTTCTAAGGTCTATAGCTGTATTACGGTGGACGGCAGCACGTTGGAGGAATTATGGAAAAGATAAAGGATTATCTGTTTTTGCACCTGAGCGTGATGATGTTTTCATTTACGAGTGTATTTTCCAAGTTTGCCTCGCGGGAGTTCAACGCAGGCGGTCTTGGAAATCCGAAGCTGTATCTTTTCGCTTTTCTGATGTTTTTTGTATGCTTTTTATATGCGTTCTGCTGGCAGAAGATTATAAAAAAGTTTGACCTGAATATTGGTTTTGCCAACCGCAGCGTATATCTGCTGTGGAGCCAGCTCTGGGCAGTGACGATCTTCGGAGAGCATCTGACGGTGCGAAATGTGATCGGCCTGTTTATCGTACTGGCAGGCGTTATCGTAGTGTCGCTGAGTGCAGAACAGTCGGAGCGGCAGGAGCAGTAAGCTGCGGCTGCCGTAAAAGAAGCGCCGGACGGGAACGCGCGAAAGCATTGCGAATCATTAAGACACAGTGAAACGGACGGTCAGAAGGGTGACGGACCGGAAGAAAGTTTGTAAGAAAAGAAAGGCATAGCTATGTGGCCATATTTATTATTGATGTTTGCGGCAACGTTTTTTACGGCGATCTCTCAGGTGCTGTTAAAGCAGAGCGCTGGGAAAGAGCATAAGAGCTGGATATATGAATACCTGAACTGGCGCGTGATCACAGCGTACGGGATCTCATTTTCTGTACTGCTTCTGAACACGTATGCATATACGAAGGTGGATATGAAATATGGAGCTGTCATTGACACGTTTAGCTACGTATTCGTCATGATCCTGTCGTATGTGCTCCTGAAGGAGAGATTTACAAAGGGACAGCTTATCGGAAATCTGATTATTATTACAGGCGTAATGGTATATACGCTGTAGCGGGCGCATATGCTTTGGTGAAAAACAGTCTACCGGAGCATCAGATGATTCCAGAAATCAGAAGGTATTTATTAAAAGAGAAAAAAAGAGTGTTTCAGGGGACTGCGGTGATAGGTGTGCTTATCGCCGCATTTTTTGCGGGCAGATATGCGTCAGCGATAAAACACGGGCATTTTTCTGAGGAGGCGAAGCAGGCAGGAGTCGGAGCGGAACTCACAGTGGACAGCGCGGTAATGAATGCATCGGAGGGAAGCTGGGGACTGAGCTTTCAGGAAGAGGGAAAGCCGCCTGTAGCAAACGCCACGCGGGAAGAGCTGGCACAGTATGGAGCGTGGTATGCGCAGGATACGCAGGAAAAGGTCATCTATCTGACGTTCGACTGCGGATATGAGAATGGAAATACACCGGCAATTCTGTCCGCGTTAAAAAAGCACAATGCTCCTGCAACGTTTTTTGTCGTTGGAAATTTTGTCGAGGATAATCCGGAGCTTGTGAGTCAGATGCTCTTGGAAGGACATACGGTAGGAAATCACACGATGCATCACCCAGATATGTCAAAAATCGCGCAGCTTTCCGCTTTTGAAAAAGAGATCAGAGAACTGGAGACAGTTTTTGAGGAAACGACGGGACAGGAAATTTCGCACTATTACCGGCCGCCGCAGGGAAAGTACAGTGAAGCAAATCTGAAAATGGCGCAGCAGCTTGGGTATCAGACGTTTTTCTGGAGTCTTGCGTACGTGGACTGGTACGAGGATCAGCAGCCGACAAAGGAGGAAGCCTTTGAAAAGCTGCTGGGCAGGATACATCCCGGTGCGATCGTGCTTCTGCACAATACGTCTGCAACGAACGGGGCGATCCTCGATGAGCTTCTTACGAAATGGGAAGAGATGGGGTATAAGTTTGGTTGTCTGGAGGATTTGACTAAGGCAGAAAAATGACGGATGCATCCGTCGTTTCAGTCTATCCGAAAAAACGCCGCGATCCTTGCAAGTATGGGAATCGCGGCGCTTTTTGAGGGTTTGCTGCTTTTTGGAAGCAGCCGCCTGCTTTTGCTGTAGGCGGGGGATAGTTTTTTCGGATAAATATTTCTCAGCCTTTAGCTGTTTGAATCAGCGCATCTCTTTCGTTTTGTCGCTGCATGCCTTCATTCCGGCGAGTACCGCATTGCGGAAGCCTTCCTTTTCAAGAGCGGCTATGGCTTCGATTGTTGTTCCTGCCGGAGAACAGACCATGTCTTTTAAGTCGCCGGGGTGTCTGCCTGTTTCAAGCACCATTTTTGCACTGCCAAGGACAGCCTGCGCTGCGAGACGATACGCCTGCTGACGCGGGATTCCGTCGCGGACAGCTCCGTCAGCGAGCGCTTCAATAAACAGAAAAACGTATGCTGGTGAACTGCCGCTGACTGCCGGAATAGCGTCGATCAGCCTTTCCGGCATGATCTCTGTGATGCCGCAGGATTCAAAAAGCGCAAGCACTTCCCTTAACTGTGCGTCCGTCACATGTTCCGAAGGGCAGACAGCGGTGACGCCCTCGCCAACCATTGCCGGAGTATTTGGCATGGTACGGATCAGCTTGATATTTTTGCCGAACCATCCGGTGATCGTCTCGATCGATTTTCCGGGAGCAATAGAAACAATGATCTGTGATTCGCTGACGGTATCACGGATCTCTGTAATGACCTGCTCATAGAACTGCGGCTTTACTGCAAGGATAACGATATCTGCCTGTGCTGCCTGAGCGTTGTCCGTTGTCGTGTGGATATGATACATTTCTTTGACGCGATCGAGCGTCGTCTGATGGAGCGCGGAAGCGATGATCTCGTCGGGGCGCAGCAACCCTTTCTTTAGAACACCCCCAAGGATTGCAGTCGCCATATTTCCGCATCCGATAAAACCAAGTCTCAAAATAGACACATCCTTTCTGTAAATTATGTTTGCTATAATACGCGCGGATGAAGCGTCATCCGATCGCTTTTCTATATCTGCACAGCAAAACTGTGCGAAACACGCCTTTGTTTTAGTATAACGGTAATTTCTGTGCCTTGCAAGGGCGAAGCGTCCTGTTATAAAAATGGAAAGTGAACTTGACATTTTCTTTACGCAGTGGTATTGTGAAAGTATAAATGGAAAGGAAACTTTCCATAAATATAAAAAGGAGGATGTCGTGAAAAATCGTTTGGAAGAACTACGAAAGCAGCGGGGAATCAGACAGGAG
>CATZPU010000124.1 GCA_958422845.1 uncultured Lachnospiraceae bacterium
TCGATCTTTGAAGTGATGATATGATTTCCCTTTGCACGGTAAGCATCTGCCGTCGCTTTTAACGCCCAGTTATCCGCCTCCGTGCCTCCTGCCGTAAAATAAATCTCTTCCGGCTTTGCCCCAAGGACGCCCGCGATCGTTTCTCTGCTTCGCGAGATCGCCTCTTTACTCTTTGCGCCAATGCTGTAAATACTGGAAGCATTTCCGTAATTTTCCGTAAAATACGGAAGCATGACCTCCACAACAGCAGGTGACGTCCGCGTCGTCGCGGCATTATCAAGATATATGATTTTCTCCATGATCTATTCTCCTCTTCCACAGCCCGTCTTTTCGCTGCGCAGCTCCAAACTCTTTACTGCGGCGCACCGGCTGATCTGTCCTTTTTTTGCTGTACCTTCCTGCTTTCCTCAACAAGCTGATCAAGCATCATCTCATCGACTGTCTTTGCAATACTGTTATTTATCTTTTCCCAGACGTATCTTGCAACGCACTGCTCTTTGCCCTGACAGCCCTCCTGCGAAAGCGCCGCACATTCGACCGCACGCAGGTCGCCTTCCAGCGCCCGCAGAACATCGCCGACCGAGATCGTATCTGACGGCTTTGCAAGACGGTATCCGCCCTGTGCGCCGCGAATGCTCATCACAAGCCCCGCCTTTTTGAGTCTGGCAAAAAGCTGTTCCAGATAGCTCTCAGAAATATTCTGCCGCTGCGCAATACTGCTGATTGGAACTGCTTCCTTTTCACTGTACTGCGCCAGATCGATCAGGGCACGCAGTCCGTACCTGCCTTTCGTCGATAACTTCATACGCACTTTATCCTCAACTTTTATTTCCCAGTATTTTACTCGGATTTCATTTAAAGAATACCATTGCTTTTTCCATCTGTCAAGTAGTATCCTCGTATTTTTCTGCATATGATAAGATAAACGCGCCTCGGAGTATTTTCACATGGATCAGAAACGCTATCTGCTAAAGGGAACCTTTCTGCTGACCGGAGCCGGACTCCTTGCAAGGCTTGCCGGATTCTTTTATAAAATATTCTTATCCCGTACGATCGGTGCAGGTCAGATCGGACTCTTCCAGCTTGCGCTGCCCGTCTTCGCACTCTGTACGGCTCTTTGCATCGGCGGCATACAGACGGCTGTCTCACGCTTTACCGCGGAGTACCATGCAAAAAATGACCGCCGCAGCGCATACGCTCTTCTCGTATGCAGCCTCGTTCTGTCTGTGTGCGCTTCCTGCCTGTGCGCCGCCGCACTTTTTGCCTTTGCGCCGCAGATCGCCGCGCATTTTCTTCTCGAACCGCTTTGTTCGCCGCTTTTGCAGATCGGCGCCGTCTCGCTTCCGTTCTGCGCGGTCCACGCCTGCATCAGCGGATATTTTCTCGGCTGCAAAAATGTTTCCGTTCCTGCGTATTCCCAACTGCTTGAACAATTTGCCCGCATCGGCTCTGTGTTTTTATTTTACTGCCTCTTTTTAAAAAGCGGACGGAGCATGAGCGCTGCTGTCATGGCGCTCGGTCAGATCGCAGGAGAGATCTGTTCCTCGCTTTTTTGCAGTCTTCGTCTGCTGTACCAAAAGCCGGAAAAAATGCCGCAGGATCTTGAAAAAACGCTTCCGAAGGTTCCTTTTTCCCGTCAGCTTCGCAAGCTTTTGTCCGCTGCGGCTCCGCTTGGGATGAACCGCACGCTTTTGTGCGTATTGCAGGGCATGGAAGCCGCTCTGCTTCCTCAAATGCTCCGTCAGTTCGGACTGGGCGCTCATGAAGCGCTCTCTGTTTACGGTACTCTGACCGGCATGACCATGCCGCTCCTTCTCTTTCCGACGGCAGTCACGGGAGCAGTCGGCACGCTCCTGCTGCCTGCCGTCTCTGAGGCGAACACGCTCAACCAAAACCGTCAGATAAGCTCTGCTGTCAATGCAAGCTTTCAGGCAGCCATTTTTCTCGGCACGTTTTTTACGACGGCGTTCTTTCTGTTCGGACGATCTACAGGAGCCTTTTTGTTTCACAATGAACTGTCCGGCGTGTTTCTGCAAAAGCTTTCCCTGCTGTGTCCGTTTCTCTATCTGAACACAACGATCGTCGGCATCCTGCATGGTCTTGGAAAAAGCGCAGCCGTTTTTCTCTTCAATATCGCAGGCTTCTTCATCCGGATCGGAGCGGTCATTTTTTATGTGGCAGAAGCCGGTATTGACGCATATCTTGCCGCAGCCGTCTTAAGTCAGATGCTCACAGCCGTCTGCTATCTCCTGCTTTTACGCCGCGACAGGGCGCTGACTGTAAGTATTTCCGGCACTTTTCTGCGCGCCTTCCTGATGAACATAGCAGGTGTCGTCTGCGTGACCGCATTTTTCTATGTAATGACCGGACAATTTTCGCCTTCCGGCGCGCCGTTTCCTGTACTTACCGCAGCCGTATTCCTTTTTGCCGCCGTTTTTATCTTTACAGCATGGTTTCTGGCAGTTCCGTCAGGCATGCGCAAAATCATCCTTCTTAAGATGCGCCGTACAGACACGTAAGCCAGTCCATTTTGCTTCCCTACAAAACGGTATGCCTCCCGTTTTCGGCAGGCACACCGTTTTTTGCGCTATAGAAAAGTCTGCTCTTTCCTATAGCACAAAAGCGCCCAGATGATGCTTATCCCTGCATGAGCACGGACTTCACATGCTCGATCTCTTCTCTCGTCGCCTTTGCCGCCGGAACGTAATACTGTTTCGTTCTTGCGATCTGATAGATCTCCTCCTGAGACTGCTCGCACTGATTGCGGAACTGCTTGAGTACCTGCTTAAGCTGCATGTTCTCTGTCTGCGGGATCATCTCGCCGTAACGTACCAGTTCGCCGTTGATTCCGGCGAGCGTGTCAGATACCATCGTTTTTTCATCCATCTTTCTTTCCTCCTGTTATAAAAACTGCATAAGCTGCTGTTTGCTCTCCATTGCGGACTGCGCAGCTTTCTGGAAAAACTGCTTTACGCCCGGATCTGCCGCCTGCTGGGCATACGCCTGCATTTTGCAGTGTGTCGTAGTAAAGCCGCCGATCAGATGGCGGAGATTCTGAAGATCGAGTTCTGAAATTTCATGCATAAAAAATCCCTCCTTCCGGATACTTGGTTACGATTCCAGTATCTCCGCAAAGGAGGGTTCTTATTCACTTAAAACCTTCGTTTTCAAATATGTTTAAACTCGGATCTTTGTAACTTTGTGCATGGTCAAACTGTTACGATCTTACAGCCAGTCATACAGCTCTTTGTATTTCTGCGCTGAGTTATTCCATGAGAAATCGGCTGCCATCGCACGGTCGATCAGCTTGTTCCACTCGCGCTTCTTATCGTAGTAGATATGCATTGCATACTGCAATGTATTGTACATCTCATGCGCATTATAATTTGCGAAGCTGAAGCCTGTACCTGTACCCTCGTACTCATTGTACGGGATGACAGTATCTTTCAGTCCACCCGTCTCACGAACGATCGGCACCGTTCCGTAACGCAGACTCATAAGCTGTGAAAGTCCGCACGGCTCAAACAGCGACGGCATCAGGAAAGCATCACAGGAAGCGTATATCATGTGTGAAAGCGCCTCTGAATAGAAGATATTCGCGGAAACCTTCCCCTGATACTTCCATGCAAAGTGACGGAACATATTCTCGTATTTCTCCTCGCCTGTACCGAGTATGACGAACTGAATGTCATGCTGGCACATCTCGTCCATCATATATGCGATCAGATCGAAGCCCTTCTGATCTGTCAGTCTTGAGACGATACCTACCATAAAGGTAGAATCATTCTGGTTCAGGCCAAGCTCGCTCTGAAGCGCTCTCTTATTCTTGATCTTTTCCTTGCGGAAGTTGCGGATATTGTAATGGTACTCGATGCACGGATCTGTCTCAGGATTAAATACGTCGTAATCAATACCGTTTACGATACCGCGCAGACTGTTGGAACGCGCACGCATCAATCCGTCAAGGCCTTCGCCGTAGAACGGCATCTTGATCTCCTCCGCATACGTATCGCTGACCGTCGTGATCGCATCTGCGTACACGATGCCGCCCTTTAAGTAGTTCGCATCTCCGTATGCCTCCAGCTTATCCGGAGTAAAGTAGTATGCCGGAAGTCCTGTAATATCGCGGACCGTCTTTACGTCCCACACACCCTGAAATTTGAGGTTGTGGATCGTGATGACAGACTTCATATCACGGAAAAACTCTCCCTCATGGAACTTATCCTTAAGGAGCACAGGGATCAGACCTGTCTGCCAGTCATGACAATGTACAATGTCCGGTCTGAAACCGATCAGCGGAAGCGCTGACAGCGCGGCTTTTGAGAAAAATGCAAACTTCTCAATATCCTGATAGATATTTCCGTACGGTCTGCCTCCGGCAAAATAATATTCGTTGTCGATAAAATAGAACTGTACGCCGTCGTACTGCATCTCAAGCACGCCGACATACTGGGAGCGCCACGCCAGATCCATGTAGAAATGTGTCACGTAGTTCATTTTATTCTTCCACTCTTCGCTCATACACATATACTTCGGAAGAATCACACGCACGTCATACTCTTCTTTGTTGAAATACTTGGGAAGCGATCCCACAACGTCTGCAAGCCCTCCTGTTTTTATAAAAGGAACTGCTTCAGATGCTACATATAATATTCTTTTCATAATACGAACCTCCGCTCAAAACATGTTATTAAAATTATACATCATTTTTCCCATAATGAAAAGAATATTTCTGAAAAATTTACTTATTTCCGGTTTTTACTCACTTGCAAATTTAAATTCCATCCCTCTGTGGAATTTAATCTTACAAA
>CATZPU010000125.1 GCA_958422845.1 uncultured Lachnospiraceae bacterium
ATCGACGACAGGAAATTTGTCGTGATCACAGGTCCGAACGGCGGCGGAAAGTCGACGCTTGCGAAGCTGATCGCGGGTATTGCGAAGCCGACATCCGGCCGGATCTATTTTGACGGTGTGGATATCACGGACAAAAGCATTACAGAGCGCGCGCAGATGGGTATCAGCTTCGCGTTTCAGCAGCCGGTGCGCTTTAAGGGGATTCAGGTGCTCGACCTGATCCGTATGGCGGTCGGAAAGAGAGTCAGCGCGGCAGACGCGTGCAAATATCTTTCAGAGGTAGGACTGTGTGCAAAGGATTATATCAACAGAGAGGTAAACGCAAGTTTGTCCGGAGGCGAGCTGAAGCGTATCGAGATCGCGACGGTGCTTGCAAGGGGAACGCGGCTTTCTGTTTTTGACGAGCCGGAGGCAGGCATCGACCTGTGGAGCTTCCAGAATCTGATTCAGGTGTTTGAACGGATGCAGGAGCGTATCGAGCGCGGCTCTATTCTGATCATCTCGCATCAGGAGCGTATCTTGAATATTGCGGACGAGATCGTGGTGATCGCAGACGGAAGGATCGTACAGCAGGATGTGAGGGAAGCGGTGCTTCCGAATCTGCTGGGGACGGCTTCTGCTGTCGATGTATGTGAAAGATTATATCAGGGAAAAGGAGGCGAGCGATAATGCTTGACGAGATCCAGAAGAGGCTGATAGAGGAAGTCGCCGACCTTCATGAAGTGCCGGAGGGCGCCTATAATATCCGCGCAAACGGAAAGATGGCTGCCAGAAGTACGACTGCAAATATCGATATTGTGACAAAGGAAGACGGAAGCGGCATCGATATCCGCATTGCGCCAAACACGAAGCATGAGAGTGTGCATATTCCGGTCGTGCTTAGCAAGAGCGGCATAAAGGAAACGGTATACAACGATTTTTATATCGGAGACGGAAGCGACGTCGTGATCGTGGCAGGCTGCGGCATCGACAACTGCGGAAATCAGGATTCTGAGCATGACGGCATCCACCGTTTCTATGTGGGGAAGAATGCCCGCATCAAATACGTAGAAAAGCATTACGGCGCAGGAGACGGCGAAGGAAAGAGGATACTGAATCCCGGAACAGAGGTCTACATGGAGGAAGGCAGCTACATGGAGATGGACATGGTCCAGATCAAGGGAGTCGATTCAACCGTGCGCGATACAAAGGCAGAGCTTGCAGCGGGCGCAAAGCTTGTTGTCCGTGAGCGTCTGATGACACACGGAAATCAGACTGCGGTCAGCAACTATGAGGTAAGCTTAAACGGAGAGAGCGCGAGTGCGGACGTCATCTCACGTTCTGTAGCAAGAGATACGTCTTATCAGAAGTTTGATTCACGTATCACCGGAAATGCGCCGTGCAGCGGACATACGGAATGTGACGCGATCATTATGGATCAGGCGCGCATCCTTGCCGTTCCGCAGCTTGAAGCGAATGACCTTGACGCTGCCCTGATCCATGAGGCGGCGATCGGAAAGATCGCGGGAGAGCAGATCATCAAACTGATGACGCTCGGACTGACAGAGGAGGAAGCCGAGGAGCAGATCGTAAACGGTTTCCTGAAATAAAAGGGAAAAGTCAAGCCGCGATTTAGGTAGTATAGAGCAGATATGGGGAATAAGGATACCGGAGGTTCTCTTAAGGAGAGCTTTCGGTATTTTTTTCGTTAAAATAATACTTGCAAAATACCTATAAGGGGTATATAATACAAGAGGATGTAAGAAAAGAACATCAAATATCCGAAGGAGGAGATGCGATGAAACAATACAATGTGACAGGAATGAGCTGCGCGGCATGCAGCGCGCGCGTGGAAAAGGCTGTCGCCGGACTGCCGGGGGTGACCTCGTGCTCTGTCAGCCTTTTGACAAATTCGATGGGAGTCGAGGGCGATGTGACGGCCAGACAGGTCATTGAGGCAGTCGAGAACGCCGGTTACGGCGCGTCTGAGAAGGGTGCAAATGCATCGGCAGGCCAGACAAAGAGCGGCGTAAATATGGCGCAGGAGTATGAGGATATGCTAAAAGACAGAGAAACGCCAGTGATGAAGCGCAGGCTGATCGCCTCTCTCGTGCTGCTTGTTCCGCTGATGTACGTCTCCATGGGACATATGATGTGGGGCTGGCCGCTTCCTGCCGTGCTGAGTAAGAATCATGTGGCGATGGGGCTTGTACAGCTGTTATTTACCGTTGCTATTATGGTCATCAACCAGAAGTTTTTTATCAGCGGATTTAAGGGGCTGCTCCATAAAGCGCCGAATATGGATACGCTCGTAGCGCTCGGTTCCGGCGCGTCGTTTGTGTACAGCACGTATGCGCTGTTTGCGATGAGCGATGCGCAGCTTCGCGGCGATATGGCGGGCGTGATGCAGTACATGCACGAGTTTTACTTTGAGTCTGCCGCGATGATCCTGACGCTGATCACAGTCGGAAAGATGCTGGAAGCGCGTTCGAAAGGCAGGACGACCGACGCGCTCAAAGGTCTTATGAAGCTTGCGCCGAAAACGGCTGTGATACTGCGCGACGGAAAAGAAGTCACGGTAGGTATCGAGGAGGTGCGCATCGGCGATCACTTTGTCGTGCGTCCGGGAGAAAATATTCCGGTGGACGGTATTGTTATAGAGGGAAGCAGCGCCGTCAATGAATCGGCGCTTACGGGCGAGAGCATTCCCGTCGATAAGGCGGCAGGAGATCCGGTTTCGGCTGCAACGGTGAATCAGTCGGGATTTTTGCAGTGCGAGGCAACGAGAGTAGGGGAGGATACGACGCTTTCCCAGATCATTCAGATGGTGAGCGATGCGGCGGCGACAAAGGCGCCGATCGCAAAGGTTGCAGATAAGGTATCCGGCGTATTCGTTCCGGTCGTGATCGCGGTCGCGGCAGTGACGATCCTGATCTGGCTGATCGCCGGAGAGAGTATCGGTTTTGCGCTTGCACGCGGTATCTCCGTGCTTGTCATCAGTTGTCCGTGCGCGCTCGGTCTTGCAACGCCTGTGGCTATCATGGTAGGAAACGGAATGGGAGCGAAGCACGGGACGCTGTTTAAGACGGCGGTATCACTGGAGGAGACAGGCAAGGTCGAGATCGTCGCTCTCGATAAAACGGGTACGATCACGAGCGGGGAGCCAAAGATCACAGATATACTCCCGATGAACGAAACGCCGCAGGAGGAGCTTCTTGCATCTGCATATGCGCTTGAGCGAAAAAGCGAGCATCCTCTTGCTAAGGCGATCATAAAGTATGCGCAGGAGAGGGAGCTTACAGCGCCGGAAATACGCGATTTTGCAGCAGTTCCGGGAAACGGGCTGACAGGTATTTTAGGTGACGTACCGCTTGCAGGAGGAAATCTGAACTTTATCCGCACGAAAGCTGAAGTCTCGGAGGAGGCGCAGAGCGCTGCGCAGGAGCTTGCAAATCAGGGAAAGACGCCGCTGTTTTTTGCGGCAGACGGTAAGCTTGTCGGCATCATTGCAGTGGCGGACGTGATCAAGGAGGACAGCCCAAAGGCAGTGCGCCAGCTTCAGAACATGGGGATCCGTGTCGTAATGCTGACCGGCGACAATGAGCGCACGGCGAAGGCGATCGGCGCGCAGGCAGGTGTCGACGAGGTCATTGCAGGCGTGCTTCCAGACGGAAAAGAAAGTGTGATCCGCGCGCTGAAGGAAAAAGGAAAGGTAGCAATGGTCGGGGACGGCATCAACGATGCTCCGGCGCTTACGAGGGCGGACATCGGTATCGCGATCGGCGCAGGTACGGACGTTGCGATCGACGCTGCGGATGTAGTGCTGATGAAGAGCAGGCTTCTGGACGTGCCTGCAGCGATCCGCTTAAGCCGTGCGACGCTGCGCAATATTCATGAAAATCTGTTCTGGGCGTTTATTTACAATATCATCGGTATTCCGCTCGCGGCAGGACTTTGGTATCCGCTGTTTGGATGGAAGTTAAATCCGATGTTCGGCGCGGCTGCCATGAGCCTTTCGAGCTTCTGTGTTGTGACAAATGCGTTGCGCCTGAACCTGTTTTCGATGTATAATACAGCGAGAGACAAAAAGATCAAGCATAAAAATAATAAAATAAAGGAGAAGAACACAATGGAAAGAACAATGAAGATCGAAGGAATGATGTGCGGACACTGTGAGGCAAGAGTAAAAAAGGTGCTTGAGGCGCTGCCGCAGGTAGATGAGGCGGTCGTAAGCCATGAAGCAGGTACGGCAGTTGTAAAGCTGAATACCGAGATCGCAAATGACATCCTGAAAAAGACAGTAGAGGATCAGGATTATAAGGTGACTGAGATCGCGTAAGTCAGGTGTGACCGCGCAGATATGAGCGTTCAGATCGGACACTCAAAAAGCAGTTGCGTATTTCAAAAATCTGTTATACGATATCAGTAGTGTCAGTGTATTGGCAGACAGCTTCCATAAGCAGGCGGCGGTGCATACGAATATACACTGTGCGGCGGATTCGGAACACAGGTAAAGGATGTTGCAAAGACATTCGGGAAAATTCCGGATAATTTGCAGCATCCCTTTTTACGATGAGGGTGCTGTAAGATGCATCTGGCGCGGTAAAAGTACGCCCCGCAAGAGATTTATGAGATCGCGACAGGCAGCGGAGCACACTTTTGTTAAGAGAGGAAGAAAATATGCAGGAAAAGGTAATGGAGCAGGCGGCCGTTTTGACGCAGCGTCTGTATTATGAAAACAGCAAAATGAAGGAGTTTACCGCCAGAGTGGTCTCATGTGAAGCTTATAAAGACGGATACCGCGTCGCGCTTGACCGCACGGCTTTTT